>NZ_JBIVGI010000013.1:188251-238750 GCF_044748625.1 Kitasatospora sp. NPDC089913
TGACGGTAGCGGGGGGGGCCGCCCGGCGGGGGGCCCGTCCCGCCCTGGGGGGCCCGCGGGCCCCCCCCCCCGGGGGGGGGGCCCGGCGGACGACAGAGGGCGGACGGGTCAGGCGGCACCGCTGTAGTAGTCGCCGACCGTGAGGTGGTAGTCGAGGTCGCCGGCGTGCCGGTCCTGGTGGTACTCGGGCGCGTTCTTGATCTCGTCCTTCGTCCGGTTCACCCACACCGCCCGTTCCCCGGCGTCCACCCGCCGGACCGTTCCGGCGGGCAGGAGGATCTCTCGGCCGAGGACCCACGGGCCGGTGTCGACCACGAGGTGCGCGAAGTCGACGTCCGGGCTGTGCCGGTCGACCTTCCCGACGTACCCGTCCTTTGCTTCGACCCGGTATCCCGTCAGGTCCAGTGTCGCGCCGTATCCCTCGGCGTTGCTGTAGTCCCACAGTCCGCTGCTCACGGAAGCCTCCTGTGCGGTCGCCGGTCTGCGTGGTGCGACGGTCGCCTTCCCCGGTCGGACCGGAGCATGCGGACCGGAGCATGCGGACCCGGTGCCGTCCGGGGCCCTTGTCCGGCACCCCGCCGCCCGGGTCCGTGCACACCCGGACGGGGCGGGGTGCCCCCGGTCGCTGCGGTTCCTCCCGCGCAGGTGGCCGCGGCGGACCGCGGCGCACGGGGTCAGGTCCGGCCGGCGGCCTGCAGGAGGCGGGGCGGGAGGTAGGGCGAGCGGACGCGGGTGACCCAGCCGCGGGTGCGGCGGGCGTGGCAGGCGAGGGCGAGGACGTCGAGGCTGAGCGGTGCGCCCGGTTCGGTGCCGCGGTCGGCGACGCTGTGATGGTCGCGGTGGGCTTCCAGGGCGTCGAGGAGGGCGAGGTCGAAGCCGGTCGCGTCGCCCCCGATCAGCTGCGAGAGGAGGACGGCCGGGGCCGGGAGCCAGCCCTCCCGGATGCGCTCCGCCTCCTTCAGCGCCCGCTCGGTGGCCGGGAGCGGGTCGGCGCCGCGGAGGTGGTCGTGCAGGGCGGTGCGGTAGGAGGCGGACGGGGAGCGGTCCTCGGCGGCGATCGTGGGGCCGGCCAGGACCAGGGGTTCGAGGTCCTCGCGGGAGCCCGTGATCAGGGCGAAGGACAGGGCGGTCTGCCAGAGCGCCGGGCCGAAGTCCCGGTCCCGGCGGGCGGGGAAGCGAAGGGCGCGGCCGTCGATCGTCGCCTCGGTCTCGGTGCCCGGCTCGGCGAGGGCGGCCCGGAACACGGCGGCGCCCAGCTGGGAGCCGCGCCGCAGGGTGGCGATCACGGCGTCGGTGGCGTCGTCGCACTCCGAGGCGCGTGCCGCGAGGAGGTAGGTCTGGTAGCGCAGGGCGCCCGTGAGGTCCCGTGCGTCCAGCGGCCGGCCCTCCCCGGCCGTGACGGCTTCCAGGGTGAGCCGCTCCAACCGCGCCTCGTTCTCCGGGCTGCACGGGAGGGCCGGGCCGGTCCGCCCGACGTGGACGGGCCCGGCGGCGAGCGCGGCCAGGGCGTCGGGTCGCGGGTCGCGGCCGAAGGCGCGGACGCGCGGGCCGGCCGTCTCGAAGCCGGTGATCAGGGCGTGCGGGAGGTAGTCGGTGTCGACCGACGGAGTCCAGCCGTGGGTGCGGTACGCGAGGGCGGCGAGGGCTATCGGGACCAGCGGCAGGAGGCTCGCCGGGCCGGTGCCCTGCGGCTCGTCCCGGAGCAGAGCGAGCAGGGCGGCGTCGAAGGCCTCGCGGTCCCCGGCGGCGAGGGCACGCAGAACGCGCAGGCCGGGCTGCAGGTCGGCGACGGGTGCGGTGCTGCCGTCCGGGACGCCGTCGTCCTCGAAGAAGTGGGCCAGGAGGCCGTCGACGAGTTCGAGGGTGGGAGTGGCCGGCCCGCCGGGCATCAGCTGCCGGGCCCAGCCGAAGGCCTCGCCGTGGACGGAGACCTGGTCGCAGACGATGGCGAGGCAGAAGGCGTCGAGCCACTCCCCGGCGGTGACCCGGTGGTGGGGGTCGCGCTCCCGGCCGCGCTCGCGGTCGTAGCTCATGCCGAAGTTCGGGTAGTCGAGGAAGACGTGGAAGCTGTCGACCGGGTAGTAGGCGGCGAAGGAAACGGCGCCGGCGGCCGCGGCGGCGGCGTCCCTGAGCACGGCCCTGGCCTCGGCGCAGTGCAGGTCGGGCCGGGTGGTGGAGAGGGCGCCGAGGTAGTCGAGGAAGGAGTCGGAGATCATCTGCCACTCGGTGGTGGTCATCAGACCGGCGCGGGAGTAGGAGTGGACCTGCCTCCCGATCCGGTTCACGAAGTCCTCGCGGGCTTCCGCCACCCGCGCCCCGTCCACCTGGTGACGTTCGATCCGCACAGTCCTGCTCCCTTGATCATCGGCTGCCCCCAGCCTAGGCAGTGGGTCCGACACCCGGGCTCGCGGGTTCCGGCACCGGGGCCTGTTCCGGCACCCGTCGGCGGACCGCCGCCGGGGCGGTTCAGGGTTCCCGGCCGCTGCCGCGGTCCGACCGGTCCCGGCCGTGCGAGCGGCGGCGCCGCCGCCGCAGGTAGTGGACCAGCACCGCGACGGCGACGGCCGCGCCGATCGCGATCGCGGTGAGCCGGCCGACCGTGCCCTCCACCCTGGTGTAGGCGGCTCCGGCGAAGTAGCCGAGCAGGGTGAAGCCGACGCCCCAGGCGACCCCGCCGAGGGTGTTGTAGAGCAGGAACCGGCGGTACGGCATCCGCGACATCCCGGCCAGCGAGGGCACCAGCGGGCGGAAGAAGGCGATGAACCGTCCGACGAGGACGGCGGCCGGCCCCCGTCGGCGGAGCAGGTCCTGCGCCGTGTCGATCCGCTCGGCGTGGCGCCGCAACGGGCGGGTGCGCAGGATCGCCGGACCGAGGTGGCGGCCGATCTCGTAGCCGGCGGAGTCACCGAGGACGGCCGCGCAGACCACGACCACGACCATCCAGCCGAGGGAGGCCCTGCCCTGGTGGGAGAGGAAGCCACCGAGTACCGCGGCACTCTCGCCAGGGATGAAGAAACTGAAGAACAGGGCGTCCTCGGCGAGGACCGTGCCACCGACGATCGCGTACACGACAGGACCGGACAGGCCGCGCAGCCAGTCGGTGATCGAGTGCACGGGCCCACACCCCATCGGCGATCGTGTCTCTCTTCCACCCCAATGTAGTGTTTCCTCCCCGATGCCTCCCCCGCGCCTCGCCCTGCGGCGTGGGCCACTTGCCACCGCAAGCCCGGCGGCGGGGCGCTGGCTGGTCACCGAGCTGGAGCGGCGAGGTGACGGCGCCATGCGGGAGGCCGCCCCCGGCCTGCCGGCGGACCTGGCCGTCCGGCCGGCGTACGGGCTTTACGAGCACGAGGCGGCCGCGCGGTTGCGCCACAACGCCAGGTCCGCCCAGCCCGATGTCGAATTCGTCCTGGAGATGCGGGTCACCTACTGGGACCAGGGTGGCTGCGTAGGTGGAAATGAAGAACGTTTGTTGATGAGAGCTGGCAGCGCCGAGCGGCTGATGCGCCCTCAAATGTCGATGACAAGTAGGAACGGCTCCGGAGCCTGGGAATGGTGGTGACGCCGACCTGGGGTGTCCGTATTCTTCGCTGGGTGAGTCTGATCGAGATGGTTCCAGGGCAGGTCGAGCTCGTCGTGAAGGGTACAGAGGCGTCGTCGGCTTCTGTCCGGTTGTTCGACTGGTCCCGGGCGGAGTACGAGGTCGCCTTCGCTGTGGAGGCCATCGACGACGGTGTGCAGGCGCGGCTGGAGGCCGTGACCGTGACCGTCTGGGACAAGATGAGCGAGTTCTTCGACGGCCTCGCGCGCGACTTCCGCGGTTGGGAGGGCGAGCGTGTCTGGACCAACAATCACCTGGTCGTGACGGCGGCGTTCGGCTCAGGTGGTCATGTGTATCTGGGCTGGACCCTGCGGTCCGGGTTCTTCCCCGGCGACTGGAGCTGCACCGTGACGACCGTGATCGAGGTCGGCGAAGGAATGACCGCGCTCGCCGCGGACCTGCGGGAATTCCTGCGCGAGGAGTAGGCCGTCGGTGGTCGGCCCGTCCTGGGCACCAATCCAGCTGTCCGCCACGCTCATCCGGAGTGGGTCCTCGCAGGCCTGTGCTGCTCGCGGGCTCTCGCGAACCGCGTTGAGGCGGTCCGGGTCGGCGGGCCAGGAGCCGTCGAGGACGGTGAGGGCGGCGTGGCCGCCGCACTGCCGGGCGCGGGCCGCGCGGGTCAGTGAGAGCGGGGTGCGGTGGGCGCCGACGACGAGCCGCGTGAGGACATCGTCCGGCGGCCGTGCCGCGGCGAGGCTGATCAGGTCGTCGGCGACGGGGAGGTCCAACGACGTGACGGGCGGGGCCGGTTCGCGGTCCGGCCGCACGGCCTGGCGTAGGAGGTGGGCCGCGCGATCCTACCGGCCCCATGCGCCCGGCCGCCGGGAAACACCGGGCAACCCACTGTTCCCGGCGACCCGTCGGCCCGGGCCGCCCCGCACTCCTCCACGTAGTGCCCGGCCGACCAAAGGAACCGGTCTCACCGAGGTAGGGCCGTGTCCCGCTGAAGTCGGAGAGGCCACCGGGGCATCAGTGACGGGGCCCGGGCACGGTGACGCGGCCTCCACCCAGCTCGACCCGCCACCGTACTGCGGCGCACGCGCACGCCTACGGGCCTTCAGGAAGCTTCGCCTACGTGGCACAGTGGTCCGCCGGGGAGCTGCGGCCGCCTCGTGGAACAGGTGTGCCGCTTCTTCGCTGTGAGACCGCTCGCGCGGTGACCGCGCCCGGGCCCCAGGGCCCGGGCGCGGCCCGGCATGACGCGACCGGCGGCGGTGACCGATGTTCGGGGCCCGCCACGGTGATCGGCGGGCCGCACCCGCCCGGCCCGCACGATCCACCCCCACGAGCGCGGACGCCGCCTTGGCGTGACCGTCCCCCGGCCGGTGGACCACGTCCGCGACCGGCGCCGGCGCGCTCACCGCACCGGCCGCCCACCCGGTTTCGGCATTGAGGCTCGCAAGCAACGGAACGCGGCCTTGTGACTCCACGGCCGGTCCATGGTTGTGCTGCAGACAACCTGGGACCAGCCCGCCTCCCTTCCCGCTGTTGAGATGCCCGACGGATCCCTTGAGACGGCGCTCGCACTCGCTGCGACGGTGCCACCAGGTCTGGGCCCGGCCAAGCACTGGTGACAGGTCACCCTTACCTGCGCCGACCACCCGCTCCCGCCGCTTCCGCCGTTGACGGGTCCGGCTCTGATCGCCGCGGACCAGAGCCTGTGGCAGACCTTCGTCCGCGCTGCTGACAGCGGTACCACCTACGGGTCGCACCGCTTCGACATCGTGGCCTCAGGCGCCTCTCTTGCCGGCACCCTCGCTGCTCCCAAACTCGTCTGGCCGGGCATAGGGAGCATCCTGGAACGGGCCACTGCAGCATCGGGAACCCGGCTGCGCCCCAGCGCCGCGGGCAAGCGCGCCGCCATCGCCGAACCCCTCCTCGGCGCGCGCAAGGCCCTCGAAGCCCTGGCGGCCAGCCCCGGCTGGCCGCTCCTGCGCCGCTTCCTGCCCGACGATTCCCGCAAGGACCTGCCCCAGGACAGCTGGTGGAAGCTGAAGTCCGCGGTCGTGCTGTCCTGGGAAGCAGTCGTCGCGCAGGACGACGCTGATTGGGACGCACCCGCGCGGCGCGCACAGATCGATGAGTGGACCAGGCAAGGTGTGCTGCGCCGGGGGCTGGTGCTGGGCTGCGGCCACTGCCCGATCTTCGAGTTCTACCCGCTCGCTGAAATCAGCCAGGACCACCGCTGCCGGCGCTGCGGGGGCGGCAACAGTCTCGTGCAGGACCGCTGGAAGCCGTTCGGCGAGCCGCGCTGGTTCTTCGACCTCCACCCGGCCGTTCTGGAGCTGATCGCGAACGACGGCGACGTCCCGCTGCTGGCCACCCAGTACCTGCGAACCCAGCCCTGGCCCCGACCCGCACTGGTCGGGGAGGAATTCGAACTCCTCCGAGACGGGAACCCCTTCGTCGAGATCGACTTCGCAGTCGCCACCAACGACGAACTGTGGCTCGGCGAGGCGAAGAAGGGCGACAGGTTCGACGGCAATCGCAAGGAGCAGAAGCGGGAGATCTGCAAACTCTTCGAAGGCTGTTCGGCAGTCGGAGCTACCGGACTCGTGCCGGCGACCGCTCAACCTGCCTGGAGCGCCGAACTGATCGGGGTCATCCGGGACGAACTGCGCGGCCGCAGGCAAGCGTACAAGGACATTCCCGGGGTGCGGCTTCTGGCGGGCCTTCGGGAACACCCGCGACTGACATCGCTGTCGCCGAGCGACGCCGGCCGACGGCCGGGTGAGGCCGAGTCGGACACGAGGTGGTGGAGCACAGAAGCGGCGTGCGGCGGAAAGTGGACGGTCCGTGATCGTGGGAGCCAGGTCGGCCCGGTGCAGGTGGTCGGCCCGGGCTCACGGGCGTTCAAGGGCTCCGGCGCGGCATCCGGACCGCCCTGATCGGCAGCAGCCGACAGGCGACCGCGGATCGACTCCGGGTCCGTGAGCCGGGCGTTGAGGGTTCGAGGGCTCTGCACCTGGGGCCGTACCGCGACTTTTGTCCGCGGCTCGTCTGCTTTGCGGGACAATCCTTGGCCGGATGGATGTACCCGCCCCGCCGACTGGTTGGGATTTTCCCTGTCGGGACCCGCTGATCGGCTGGATACGCGTTGCGTCGAGTGCGATTCACGGGTGGACCCGATGCTTGATCGTTATCAAACATTCGACGGCTTGTCCGGTTTTGTCCGACATTGAGACGGTGGATTTCTTGGAATCTTCCCCCGTAGTCCTGCCGGTGGAGGTGATTGAAAGACAGAGTTCACTCGCTGCCTCCGGGTTGCACTTTCGTGTGCTCTCGAACGAAGATCCTTCCGATGCCTGACCGGATGGCCTTGGGCCTGTCCGGGGGAGTTCTATTTCATGAAGGGGAATGCAATGGTGATCTCTCGATCTGCTCGTACGGTCTTTGCCGGTTCCATCGCGGCGCTGGCGATCGGCTGCCTGTCCGCGCCCTCGGCGTCCGCCAACGGGGCGGACAACCACCAGAGTGCGGACGCGTGCAACAGTCATGTGACCAGTGGCTTCAAGTTCTCGCTCTGGTACAACTCTTCGTACGCCGGGTCGCACCGCAACTTCGGCTCGGCTGTCGCCAATTTCGATGACGAGCCCTACGGCGGTTCGATGCCCAGTACCGAGCCGCAGCCCCTCCACTTCTGCCCCGACCAGGGCAACGGGTCAAATGTGCGCGTCAAGAACAATGCCGCGTCCGCGCAGAACCGCAGCACCAGCAACAATTCCGTCATCTTCTTCAGTAGCTGGATGAAGGGTGCCAGGGACACGCTGACGCCGATGTCCAGCTGGTTCAAGCTGAAAGAAACGTACAACAACAACGCTTCTTTCGACTGGCGCTGACGGACGTCGTGCCGGACTGCCCGGCGCGACACCAGAAATCTCTTCCACCTTTTCAGTGTCCGATTGGAGATCGGGAACCATCATGCCTTTTGGTCGCCGGGGTTTGGCGGTGCTTGGCGCCGCAGCGGTGTGCGTCACCGCCGCCGGGTGCTCCCACGATTCGACGTCCGCCGCAGGCCGCCCCGACCCCGCACCGGCCACGGCCGCGCCGGTCCCCACGGGTGCCGGCTTCGACCGCGCCAACCCGGCGACGTGGAAGCTCCCCCTGGAGGCGTACCTCATGTCGGACGAGGAACTGAGCCAGCTGGGACGCGCCATGAGCTCCCTGACCGAGGACTGCATGCGCGACGCCGGCCGCAGTAACTACCGCGCGCTGCCGCAACTGCCCAAGGCCGGACCCAAGACCCTGACCGACCAGCGCTACGGCAGCCACGACGCCGTGCTGGCCGGTACCCGCGGGTACCACCCCGACGCCGCGGAGAAGGCCGCCCACGACGCGGCCGTGGAAGCCATGGTCGCCTCGGGAACGCGGGGCGAGGACGCCGTGGCCGAGAACGGATGCGGGCAGCAGGCCAAGCAGCGGATCGGCGATGCGCAGGCGGGATTCCAGTTGGCCGAGCGGCTGGCCAACGAAGCATTCCTCAAGGCCAAGCAGGAACCCGAGGTCACGGCGGCGTTCACGCAGTGGTCGGCGTGCATGAAGGAAAGCGGCTACAACTACCGCGAGCCGCTCGACGCCTCGGACGACCCGAAGTTCGGGCGCGAGGTGACCAAGGCCGAGATCGACACGGCCCTGACCGACCTGAAGTGCCGCACCCGCACGGACGTGGCGTGGATCTGGTACGAGGCCGAGGCCCGGTTGCAGAAGGACGCTGCGGAGAAGAACGCCCAGGCCCTGCATGCCGCGCGCACGAACCTGGACAGCACCGTGAAGAACATCAGCGCCGTCCTGGCCGGCAAGCGCTAGGGAGGCGCAGATGACATCGGATGGTCCTGCCGCCGCACCAATCGACGGCCCGCAGGAGCCGCGACAGGACGCGCCCTCCCGCGGGAGCCGGCGCGAGGACCCGGGTACGCGCCGCCGCGGGCTGCTGGCCGCCGTGGTGATCGGTTCGGTACTGGTGGGCGCGGCCGGCGCCGGTGCCGCCGCCCTGCTGAAGTCACCCGCCCAGGTGGCGGCCGAGACTGCGGCACCTGAGCCGGACACGCTCACCGCCCCGGTCGAGCACAAGGTCATCGCGGACCTGCTGGTCACCCGCGGCAAGGTCACCGCCGCGTCGACCACCGATATCTCCGTACCGAGCGGCGGCGGAGCACCGGGCACCCGCCCGCTGGTCACCAAGGTCAAGGTGAAGGCCGGCGACCAACTCTCCCACGGAAAGGTGCTGTTCGAGATGTCGGGCCGCCCGGTGTTCACGCTCGCCGGAGCACTGCCCGCGTACCGGGACCTGCAGACCGGGGCCAAGGGCGAGGACGTCGCCCAGCTCCAGAACGCCCTGGCCAGGGCAGGCCACCGCACCTCGCCGGACGCCTCGGGGACGTTCGGCGCCGGTACCGAACGAGCGGTGACCGCGTTCTACAAGTCGATCGGCTACGCCCCGGTCCGGAACACGGTCCCGGCGCCCGACGACAAGCCGGCCCCGGACGGCCCGGCCCGGTCGGGACCGCCCTCCTCGGGACCGGGCGACAAGAGCAGCGACGGAAAGACGGCGCCGATGATGCCGACGGCCTCACCGACCACCCCCGCCCAGCCCCGCACGACCGTCACGGTGCCCATGTCGGAAGTGGTGTTCCTGAACACCCTGCCCGTACGCGCGGACACCGTCGAGGCCACCGTCGGCAAGGCACCGGGAGAGAAGCTGATGACGGTCTCCACCGGCAGTCCCCTCGTCGTCGCCGACGTGTCCGCCCGGGAGAAGAGCCTCCTCAGGAACGGCCAGCCGGCCGAGATCGTCGCCGAGGACACCGGGGCGCGGACACCCGCGACCGTCCAGGACGTCACCGACGCCTCCCGGACGGCCAAGGGGGACCAGCCCGGCGCAGCCTCCGGCTACCTGCTGCGCGTCCTGCCCGCAGCCCCGCTCCCCGCCGAACTCGCCGGCAAGGAGGTCCGGGTCTCCGTCACCGCCTCCTCCTCCGAAGGACCGGTTCTCGCCGTACCGTCGACGGCAGTCTCGACAGGTGCCGACGGCCGGACCGGCGTCACCGTACTCGGCGCCGACGGCATCCGCCGCGTCCCGGTACACCCCGGCGCCTCCGGCGGCGGATTCGTCGAGGTCGTCCCCGATACGGGCGCGACGCTCGTCCCCGGCGACAGGGTCGTGGTCGGCGGCAGCCGATGAGCGAACCGGTCATCGAGTTGCACCGCGCCGGGCTGACCTACCCCGGCCCGCCCGAGGTGACGGCACTGCACCCGTGCGTCCTGAGCGTCGAACGCGGCGACTACATCACGGTCATGGGCCCCTCCGGCGCCGGAAAGTCCACCTTCCTCAACATCATCGGCCTCCTCGACGAGCCCACGTGCGGCCGCTACGTCCTGGACGGCATCGACACCGCCACCATCGGCGACGCCGAGCGCACCTCCCTGCGCGGCAGGCGCATCGGATTCGTCTTCCAGTCCTTCCACCTGCTGGCCCACCGCAGCGCCCGCGAGAACGTCGAACTGGCCATGCTCTACCAGCGCGTCGCCCGCGGTGTGCGCAGGCAGCGGGCCGAACAGGCACTGCGCCGCGTCGGCCTGGGCCACCGCCTCGGCGCGCTGCCCACCAGACTCTCCGGAGGCGAACGCCAGCGCGTCGCCATCGCCCGGGCGCTGGCCGCCGAACCGTCCCTGCTGCTGTGCGACGAGCCGACCGGCAACCTCGATTCGCAGACCGCGGGCTCCGTCCTCGACCTGCTCGACGGCCTGCACCGCGACGGCATGACCATCGTCGTGATCACCCACGATCCCGAGGTCGCCCGCCGTGGCCGACGGACCATCACCATTCGCGACGGCCAGGTGCTGGCATGAAGCTACCCCGTTCCCGGATGTCCTTTCGCGACCTCGCCTCGGAGGCCGTGGCCGGCGTACTGCAGCGCCCGGCCCGCTCCGCGCTGACCGCCGTCGGCACCGTGCTGGGCGTCGGAACCCTGATCGCCGTCACCGGCCTCACCAGCACCGCCGCCTCCCAGATCGACGCCCGCTTCAGCGAACTGACCGCGACCGAGGTCACCGTCGACGACATCGCGCCCCAAACGCCCGGCCAGAACAGCCCGGCGTTCCCCGCGGACGCCGACGCACGGATCGAGGCGCTTCGGGGCGTCACCGCCGCCGGTGTCTCCTGGCACGTACGGCTGCCGACCGGCCAGAGCGTCGCCAGCGGCCCGCCCGGCGCAACCTACTCCGTCACCGACCGCCAGACTCAGCTCGTCGCCGCGTCCGCCGGCACCCTGCGGGCCACCGAACCCGCCCTGCGCCAGGGCCGTGCCTACGACGACTTCCACGACCGGCACCGCCAGCGGGTCGCCCTGCTCGGCGCCACCACCGCCGTACGACTGGGCATCACCGACCTGCGGGCGCAGCCCGCCGTGTTCATCGGCAGCACCCCCTTCTCCGTCATCGGCATCATCAACGACGTCCGGCGCCGTCCGGACCTGCTCACCTCCGTGATCGTCCCGCGCACCACCGCCGAGGAACTCTGGGGCCCGCCGACCGACGACCGCGCCAAGATGCTCATCACCACCCGGCTCGGCGCGGCCACCCAGGTCGCCGCCGAAGCCCCCCTGGCCCTGCGCCCTGAGCATCCCGACCACCTGCGCGCCACCCCGCCGCCCGACCCCCGCAGCCTGCGCACAGGAGTGGAGAACGACCTCGGGCAGCTCTTCCTCCTCCTCGCGACGGTCTGTCTCGTGATCGGGGCGGTCGGCATCGCCAACACCACGCTGGTCGCCGTCCTGGAACGCAGCGGTGAGATCGGTCTGCGCCGCGCCCTCGGCGCCCGCGCCGGACACATCACCGCCCAGTTCCTCGCCGAATCCACCATGCTGGGCCTGCTCGGCGGCCTAGCCGGGGCCTGCCTGGGCACCGTGACCATCGTCGCCGTCGCCGCCGCAAAGCAGTGGACCCCGGTCCTGCACCCGGCCACCATCGCCACCGCCCCGCTCCTGGGACTGGCCACCGGGCTGATCGCCGGTGTCTACCCCGCCTGGCGGGCCTCCCGGATCCAACCCGCCGAAGCGCTCAGACGGTAGGACCGAACCGCCGACTGATCGCGCTCGGTGCGCACCAGCCCGTACCTGCAGAGAAGACAGGCGTAGAGCAGGAACAGTCGCCAAGGCGTTGGCAGACGCTCCCTCCCCTGCGGATCCGACCCGTTCCGCACTTGGACCGGCCACACGGCTTCGCACCAGTCTCAGCCGTGCAGTTCGGCGCCCGGATCCCATGACCGCAGGGCCGAGGCCCCGTGCTCCCGAGCTCCGGGTCAGGAGCGGGATCCGGCGTCTCAGCGGCCGGCAACAACCAGGGGGAGAAGGCCGGTTCTTGCACGGCCGAAGTCCCCGTGTCCCAAGACCCCCCGTCGCCATTCAGGTCCCGCCGGACCACGGGCTACGGGATCCGCCGTGTTCGAAGCGCGGCGGCAGCATCGAAGAAAGGAGTCCGGTGGGACTTCGACAACATGCCAGATCCGCCGTTGCGGCGATGGCCTCCGCCTTGGTACTGGCATCGATCTCCAGCAACACCATCGCTCATGCCGAGGAGGCCGCGCCGGCCCCGACCGCGCCGGCGAAGAGCCCCTCCTCAGTGGATCCGTCCGAGCGTGCGGAGATCCTCGGGGAGGGCTGGGAAGCATCCGCCGACCGGGCATGGAACACGAGCGGCGACGCCGAAGGATTCCACATCCTGACCGCTGACGCCAAAGCCGGCTACGACTGGCGAACCGTCGCCACTCTGCGCGAGCCGGGCTTCGACGCCGACCAGTGGATCGGCAACGCCTGCGTCACCGGCTCGGGCCAGCGTGCCGTCGTCGTCTACGCGCCACGTAGCTTCACCAACAAGGCCCAGCTCATGGCGCGCGGCGGTTTCACCGCGGTGGTCGACCTCGACAGCGGCCAGGTCACCAAGCTGGACGTGCAAACCTCGCTGTCCTACTACAACCCGGGCTGCGGCGTCGGCGAGAGCGCCGTCCTGACCCAGTCGGCCGGTGAGGACAAGACCACGACCCGTTTGCTGCGGCTGGACACAGCGTCCGCCACCGTCAGCGCACACATCGAGATCTCCGGCCAGGTCACCTCTGCTGTACCCGCCAAGGACGGCACCATCGTGGCGGCCATGGGGACCGAGATCGTCAAGGTCGGTGACGACGGCACTCGCTCCGCACTCGCGCGATCCGACTCACCGCCCTACCGCATCACCCCCGATGGCGACGGCGGCGTGGTCTTCCTCGACTCCGTCGCGGCCCCGGGCACCACATCCGGCGCACAGGGAACCACAGCCGCTTCCATCGTCACCCAAGCGAAGCGGATCACACAGGACCAGGTCCGCACCGCAGACGCCGACCGCGCCGACCCCCAGGTCCTTGCCGAAGGCCCGCTCACCGAAACCGGTGTGACTCGAAGCCAGGGCACCGTCTACCTGACCGGCAAGACCAAGAAGGCCGCGGCGGAACTTCCCGGTACGGTGCGCCTCCTGCCCGAGGCTCCCAAGGACGCGCTGGTATCGACCAAGGGCCAGTCCGTCCTCTCTCCCTCCGCTTGGGCGGACGGGCAGGACTCCCGTGTCGAGGCGTCCGGCAGCGGGTCCCGCCCGGTCGCCATCGACATGACGGTCACCGCCACCGGCCGCGGCACCGCGTTCACCGTGGACCCATCTGCGGTGACCAGCCCCCTCGCTGCCCAGGGCAGTGCCCCCTCACCTGCCCTGCCGCAGCCGCGCACCGCGGCTGCCCTCTCCAGCATCTCCAGCGGATCTGGCACCGAGACCGCCGAGTCGGACCGGACCTGCTCCGTGCCACGCAACGACCCGCGCAACCAGGCCATGCAGCCCAAGCCGCGCCAGGTCGAGTGGGCAGCCGATCAACTGGTCAAGGGCACGATGACCCTGAGCCGCCCGGCCAACTGGAAGAACCTCGGCATGCCGGCCTACCAGCCGGCCACGATGTTCGGAGCGAGCGGGCTCGAAGGCGGTGGGAAGATTCCCGCGCAGATCCTCCTCGGGATCGCCGCCCAGGAATCGAACCTGTGGCAGGCTGCCCGCAGCGCGGTGCCCGGTGAGACGGCGAACCCGCTGATCGGCAATTACTACGGCCTTCCGATCTACGACAGCACCTCGGCCAACGACTGGGACATCGACTGGTCCAAGGCCGACTGCGGCTACGGCGTCACCCAGGTCACCGACCACATGCGGCTCGCCGGTCGTGAAGGCGGAAAGGGCGGCGCAGCCTGGGACTACCAGAAGCAGCGCGCCGTCGCCCTCGACTACACCGCCAACCTCGCCGCCGGGATGCAGATCATCGCCGAGAAATGGAACCAGACCCGCGGCGCCGGGATGGTCGTGAACAACGGCAACAGTGCCAAGATCGAAAACTGGTTCTTCGCCCTGTGGGCCTACAACTCCGGTTTCTACCCGCAGGCTGAGGCCGGGAACAACGCCGGCAAGTGGGGCGTCGGATGGGCCAACAACCCCGCAAACCCCGAATGGGACGAATCCCGCAACCCGTTCCTCGAGGACGCCAGCGGCAAAAACCACTACGCCGACGCCGCCCGTCCCCAGAACTGGCCCTATCCGGAGAAGGTCATCGGCTTCGCCGGACACCCCGTCGAAGGACTCGAGTCCCCCAGAACCACAGTCGCCGGTTTCCGCGCCGCCTGGTGGAACGGCCCCGCCGGCACTGCCCAGACCGTCGGAACGGCCAACTACAACCGCGCACGGGCCAAACCGCCGATCGCCACGTTCTGCGCACCCGACAACAACTGCGACCCCACGAAGATCGGCACCGGCGCGGCGAACGCCATGGGCCAAGGGCCCTGCGCCCTGGCAGACCTCCGCTGCTGGTGGAACAAGCCCGTTCAGTGGAAGGCCGACTGCGACTACTCGTGCGGCAACGAGTTCGTCCGCTTCAACAGCACCTACCCGGAGGAAGCCGACGGCACGGCCTACCCCCCCAACTGCTCGACCGCCGGCCTGCCCACCGGAGCAAGGATCATCGACGACGTCGCCGACGACGTCCCCTCGGTACGCCCCGACTGCGCGCGAACCTGGACCAACGCAGGCTCGTTCACGCTGGACTTCGGCCCAGGAGAAAGCGTCAAGGACCAGAACGGCAACCCGGCCACAGGCTGGCCCGCCAAGATCGACACCCACCAGTTGGGAGCCGGCTTCGGCGGCCACCTGTTCTTCGCCCACACCCGCGCCGACGACACCAAGGGCCGACGACTGAAGGTCACCGGCACCTGGAGCCTCAACCAGCCGATCGACGGCGAGGCCGAGGTCTGGGTGCACCTGCCGAGCCACGCCGCCCAGACGCAGAAGGCCCGCTACGAGGTGGAGACCGCTGACGGCTGGGCCCCGGCCAAGACCATCAGCCAGAAGGGCACCACTAACCGGTGGGTCTCCCTCGGGGCGTACCAGTTCGCCGGAGCCCCCGGCAAGGTCCGCCTCACCACCATCGCCGACGGCGCCACCGGCGACGCCGATATCGCCTTCGACGCCGTCGCCTTCGCCCCCGGCAACTACTCCGGTATCCCCCGCATCGAGTTGCCTGAGCCGGACGAGACCATCCCGGACACCGACGACTCGAACCAGCCGTTCAAGGAAATGGACCGCTCGCCCTGGGGCCAGGCCTCCGCCGTCACGAGCGCAAGAAGCCTCACTGCCGCCCAGGACGTGAGCGCACCAGCCCCCCGTGTTCAGTGCGGCCCCTCCGATACCCGCAAGGGAGTGACCGCCTGCGTCGGATTCGGCGAGATCGACGGCTCTTCCCCGCAGGCGGGATCCGACCACCGCGCCGTCACCACGGCTGCTCTGGCTGCCCCGGCTGCCCCGGACACGGTAAGCGCGTGCCCCTTCGAAGCGACTATGTACAACCGCTACAAGGCATGCCTGCACACGAAAGCCACCCGCCCTGCCCACTACGTCGAAGTGGAGGATCGGACCGGGAAGGAGCTCGGCCGGGTCAACTTCGACATTATGATGGAGATCCAGCTCCACAAGGATTCGACCGACATCGACCAGATCATCAAGATCCAGCCGGTCCGCTGGGAAGGGACGGTTCCCGACCTGCGACTCAACTGGCTCGTGAACTGCACCGGCGCCCCGGGCTGCAAGGCGACGAAGCAGCACTGGGACCGGCCGACGACCTGGACCCACGGTGACTACAGCACCGCCACCGGCGGCATAAGCCACTACTGGCCCAACACCCTCGCCGGGGAGTCCGCCAAGTTCGACCTCAACTACACCCTTGAGGCGTCCTCCAGCAGCCTGCCGATGCCACGGCCCATCACGTGGTCGACCCAGGACGCCGGCATCCGCTGCGACCTCAAGCTAGGCAAGGCCGAGGTTCTCACGAACAAACCGGGATGTGTCTTCTACAACTACATCCCCACACTCACCTTGGAGAGCAAGAAGTACCCAGCCGCGGCAGCCCTCTACTGGGTCCTCCAGGACAAGCTCAACAGCCATCCCGGCAGCAAGAAGGACAAGAGCCCGCTCCACCGCGTGTCCGACCCCACCGTCTTCGAGCTGAACCGCAAGAGGATCTGCTACGACGGCACATTCGTCCCCTACCCGACAGGCGTTGCAGGTGATGCCAACAAGCCGTCGTGTGACGAGTTCCCGTTCGCTCGCTCCAAGGAGAGCGGTGGGTCCAACGGAGCGACAGGAATTCTGTGCGCGCAGTTCTACGCGGAGAAGAAGGCCAACGCCCCATGGGCTCTGAGGTACACCGGGGCAGCCCCGACCGGCGCCGAGCCCTGCGGGCGCGGAAGCATCCCAGCCGGGCAGAACAGCGCCGCCGGAGGCAGGCTCGGCAACTTCACCAAGGAAGTCCGGCTCCTCGATGACGACCCCTACTACCTCAACATCCCCGGATTCGAGAACTGCACGACGGTACTGTGCACCTTGCCGTGACGTCTGAGACTCCTCGCCGGTGTCAGGCCGCACCCGGCCCGACACCGGCAGGGGACAAGCTCCACAGCGCCTGACACCGTGCCGGTGCCCGTCTCGGACGGGCGCCGGCACGACTGCCACGAGGCGTCGGACTAGTCCGGAACGACCCCTCCCAGGAGTTCTCCCACGACCACCTCCTCGTACGGAAGACCGACACCGAACGCCCGCTCGGCGAGCCTCAGCATCCCGGCAACCGACCCGGGTTCGGCTGCTTCCTTGGAGGGGTTGAGTCCGACCTCCGACATCACACGGTCGAAGCGATCGGGGTCACTGCCATCACGCATCCACGGCATTCCCGGATCGAACCCGCACACCGACTCCCCATCCTCGTAGTACGAGAACCACGGCAGCGTTTCGGTACGGATCAACGCAAGAGCACGGGTCCCTGCGGAAACCTCCTCGAGAATTCCTTCCTCAAGGACCCGTGCCCCCCATGCCTGCACCGCGAACGCCCACCCGCCGTACAGGCCCGCCCGGATCATGGTGACGCCCTCGTCAAGCTGTCGCTCCTCAGCGTCCTCCTGATCGATCAGATCGAGGCTGCCGACGTCACAGCCCAGCCTGACCAAGAGGTCCCCAGCCTCCAGGCCTTCCGCAAAGACCACGGAGAACCCGGTTTCGTAGACATTCTCGAGCCATTCCATCGCGCCGCTCACCACACTCTCCCAGCCCACCCAACTCGGTGGGCTGTTCCGACTGACAAACGGAACTCACGATACCGGGCCGGTTCAGCACCATGTCGCGGACGCAAGAACACCTGGAGAAACAGGCCGCCAGTGAATTCCGCTGGATAGTCAGGAAGAGGCTCCGGCAGCGACGGAGCGGGCCTGCCCCGGCGGTTCGGGCGGCGGGCCGGTTACTCAAGCGCTCACCAGGACGTCTGTACCGGCTACGAGCAGAGTGGCGGATGGCCGGGGTCGAGATGTGGGTGCGTCGGCCACGGCGGCCCTCCGCTCTCTCGTAGGCCGGGACGGCTGCGCGCACCCGACAGAGGACGGGCCCGCGCAGCCGTCCCGGCGGAGCGGTCCGCCGCTGCCTCGATGAGGGCGGCGATCTGGTCGGTGCGGCTCTCGGCGTACTCAAGGACGACCAGCAACGGCTTCGCGTCATGGCGCAGTTCCCGCAGCCGTTCCGGGCCTGCGGTGGTGCGCGGCCACAGGACAGCCCAGCCGTCGGCGGCGAGTTACTGACCTTGAAGTCGTCTTGTCGTGGGGCTGACGCTTGGTGATCGTCGCGGTATGCCGGGTGTATGAGGTATCCGCAGGGTGGGGGTCTGACCGCGGAGCGGCAAGCGTTTCGTGAGCGGATCAGGATGGAAGCAGTCACCATGTTCGCCGAGGGGCGGGGCAACCCGGACATCGCGAAGGAGTTACGGGTCGGCGTGCGGTCCGTCCAGCGGTGGCGCCGGTCCTGGCGGGAGTCCGGTCGGGACGCGGTTCGTTCCCGTGGACCGGTATCCCTGCCGAAGCTGAGCGACGCACTGTTCGCTGTGCTCGAAGAAGAGCTGGCCAAGGGCCCGCTCGCCCACGGCCGGCCGGACCAGCGGTGGACGCCGGCCAGGATCAAGACGCTGATCGGCCGGCGGTTCCACAGGTCCATGACGCTGTCGGGTATCTCCCAGATGCTGCGGCGCCGCGGCTGGAGCCATCAGGTCCCGGCCCGTCGGGCCGTCGAGCGTGATGAGACAACGGTGGCCGGCTGGGTGAAGGAGGTGCGGCCGCACTTGGAACCACCGCGGCGGCGCTCGGGGCCCGGGTCGTCCTCGAGGACGAAGCCGGGTTCTCGATGACGCCGCCGACCTCCCGCACCTGGGGGAAGCGAGGATCGACCCCGGTCGTCCGGGTGAGGGGTCGCTCCCAGCGCCGGTTCTCCACAGCCGCCCTGTGCTGTTACAGAGCCGGCGAACGCTCCCGCCTGATCCACCGGCCCAAACGGCACACGGACCACAGGAGCGGTGGCCGCAAAAGCTTCGCCTGGACCGATTACCGAGACCTCCTCACCGCGGCCCACCAGCAGTTGAACGGTCCGATCGTCCTCGTCCGGGACAACTTGAACGTCCATAAGGACCGCCGGATGCGGGCATTCATCGACGCACAGGACTGGATCACCGCCTATCACCTGCCGCCCTACGCACCCGACCTCAATCCAGTCGAAGGCATCTGGTCGGTACTCCGTCGGACCACCCAGGCCAACACCGCCTTTCACCGACCCCGACCACCTCATCCGGCGACTGCGACGCGGTCTTCGCCAGATCCAATACCGCAGCGACATCATCGACGGATGCCTCACCGGGACTGGTCTCACGCTGGCGACACCACGACTGCAATCTCAGTGACCGGCCAGGAAGCTGCCCACCCGCTCGATCACCTCGCGCTGCCACGCCTGCGACTGTGGGTCCAGGTACCGGGGGTCGTCGTGGACGGCGAAGCCGTGCTGGGCGCCGTCCAGCTCCACCAGCTGCACCGGCCCGCCGAACATCGCCCGGTGCCGGCGGGAGGACTCGACGGGCACGAAGGTGTCCGCGGTGCCGTGCACCATCAGCACCGGCGACCGCACCCCGGCCAGGACCGCCGGGGTGTCCAGGTAGAACACCTCGTTCAGCAGGGCCCGGTTCAGCTCGAACGGCGACTTCTCGGTGAACCCCTGCTCCTCCAGTCGAACGGCCATCTCCCCGGACAGGTAGTCCTCCGACCACCCCGGTCGGGAGGTGACGTAGCGCTCCTTGTAGTCCAGCCGCGGGTTCAGCAGGACCAGCCGGTCGACGTCGCCGGGCCGGTGAGCGGCGTGCAGCGCGGCCGCGCCGCCCGAGAAGGAGGCGGCGATCACGTGTACCGGCCCAGGCCGTCCGGTCCGCGCGCGAAGGTGGTCGCCGGCGGCCCGGATGTCGTTGGCCACTGAGGCGATCGTCAGCTCCGACTCCCGCCCGCCGCTGGCCCCGTGTGCCCGCAGGTCGAACCGCAGGCTGCTCACACCGGCGTCGGCGAGGCCGACGGCCAGGCGTGTGAAGAACCCGCCCTCCTCCCGGGTCACCCCGGACCCGTGAACCAGCACCGCAAGCGGCCCCTGCGCATCCCCGGGGCACACGGTTCCGAAGAGAGCAGTGCCGTCAAGGGACTGAAACACCGTCTCGTGACCATCCATGAGCAGATCGTAGCGACTCGCCCGAGCACCCGGGAGTAGCAGCGCTTCCGAGTCCCGGCCATCGATGGTCCCGCCTGCGCGGGGAGGACGCTTCGCTGTTGACCAGCAGCCGCGGGTTGTCCGGCTGACCCCCACTGCGCGGGGAGGACGTCGACGCGTTGTCCCGCATCGCGTCGCCCGCCGGCTGACCCCCGTGCTCGCGCGGATGACGCACCGTTACAGCTCAGGGCAAACACCGCACCCAGGCCCTGCTCTGCCTCGCCCGACGACGGGCCTACGTCCTCTTCGCGATGCTCCGTGACGGACCCTTCCCCGAACCCCGACCTGCAGGAGCCAGATAACGCTCCAGGCCCATCGATCAGTCCTCCTCCGACCGAAGCCGACGGCGAGCGGCCTCAAGCCGCTGGTCGTAGTCAGGCGCGAACAGCCCGGGAAGTGACTTGTCCAGCGTCCCGGCGATGCGATGGATCGGCGCCCAGACCGCCGGATCGTCGACAACCCGGCTCAGGTCCGTCATCTGCAACTTCTCCAGCCAGTCCGACAACACCAGCGCCTCGTCACTCGTGAGCTTGATCGTGACCTGGCTGTCACCCATGCACACTCCTACGGCTCGGCCCCACCCTCAACCACACGAACCTACTCGCCCCCCCACCTCGACCAAACAGATAGGGGCCCCCGCGCTCGCGGGGAGGACATTCACGGCCGGTACCTCCTGATTACCCGAGGTAGACGGTGCCGGCGCCGCTGCGGGCATCGGCGTGTCCAACGCCGCCTCCGGTGTTCGCCGGGGCCCGGGGCCGTGGTCCTGAGGGGTGTTCGAGGTGCTGGTCACGGGGTCGCGGTGTCCGCTGCGGCCTGGTCGTAGATGTGGTTGATCTCTGTGACGGCGTCGGCGACGTGTGCCTGGTGATGCCAGTAGTTGGCCGCCATGTCGCGCAGGTGGCGCAGATGCCGCTCGTGCAGGTCGAGTCCGGCCGCTGTGACGTGCAGGCCCCCGTCGGTGTGCTCCGCCAGGCCGCAGCGGACGGCGGCCGCCTCGTGAAGCTCGACGCCGAAGAGGGATTTGAAGTACCGGTGGCGATCTGCGCGAGAATCTGCGGCCTCCTCCACGAGTCCGCGCACCAGGGCGAGGACGTGGACAGGGCTGATGGCTTCGTGGGGCGCGCGGGCTCGGGACACGGTGCCGGCCGCTCCTTCCGTGTTGCTGGGTCGGGGATGTGCGGCCGATACTCCGGGCATGCGCGGCCCGGGACAAGTGCTGGCTGACCCCCGCGCTTGCGCGGAGGACAGGCGAGACCGGCAGTGCGGTTGCGCGTGGTCCTCTCGGACTGTCCAATGCGGTCGGACCTTATCTGCCCAGAACCCCACATCGGTAGGTCATCAACAGATCTCGTCAACTCGCCTCCTGATGGCCTTCGGTGAGGTCATGCTGGTAGCTCACGATTCGAGAGGGGCGCGTCATGGAGCTCAGGTTTCTCGGTTCGACCAGCGAGCACGGCGACTGCCCGACCCTGCACGAGACGGAGACGGGCGACATCGTCGTACAGGGCGACGAGTTGACCGACCCGGACGGCATCGCTCAGCTGCTCCACCTGAAAACCGGTGAGACGGCAGTCGTGATCCCGCGGGCGCTGCTGACGCGGTTCGCGCCGAAGGAGTAGGCCGACTGTGCCCGAGATCATTCCCTTCGCCGAGGCGGCGCCGCGCCTGTTCGAGACGTTCGCACACACCGCGTTCCGTCTGGAGACACGTCGCGGCTACGCATCGGATCGTGCCGGAGCCAGGTACCAGGCGTTCGTGGCCGGTGTGATGCCGCAGTACGAGCCGGAAGTCGCCTGGAACGTCAGCGTCCGAGCAGCAGTCGCGGACGGTCGCCGGTTCGAACGTGTTCGCATCGTCGACGACCCGCCCACCGACGGGCAGCGTTTCCTCCTTGCGTCCGGACCGGGCAACGTCGAGGCCGGCGAGGACATCCGCAACCTCTGGCGCACCGACGCCGACCGGCTCGATCTACCCGACTTCGACTTCTGGCTGTTCGACAGCGCCGTCCTCGCGAGGTTCCACTTCGACGACGACGACCGGACGCTCGGAGTCGAGCTGATCACCGACCCGGCCGAAGTACTCCGAGCCTGCCAGGCGCGTGATGCGTCGTGGCACTTCGCGGTCCCCACCGTCGAGTTCGCCGCGGCGGTACCGTCCCGCGTGTGAGTACCGACCATCAGCAGGGCCGGGTGGCCCTCGGAGCGCGCCTTCGCGAGCTGCGCACCGAGGCGGACCTCTCCGGCCGGGCCCTCGCCGGACAGCTCGGCTGGGTGCAGTCGAAGGTGTCGAAACTGGAGACCGGCCGGCAGACGCCGAGCCCGGCGGACCTGGATGCCTGGGCCTCGGCGACCGGCAGCCCCGGAGCCGCAGTCGAGCTGCGGGCCCGGTTGCGAGGGTTGGAGACGCAGTACCGGTCCTGGAACCGCCAGCTCTCCGGCGGACATCGCGAGCGGCAGGAGGCCGCAGTCCTGGAAACGCGCCGCACGCAGGTCGTCCGGGCCTTCGAGTCCGCCCGGATCCCGGGCCTGCTCCAGACTGCCGACTACGCGCGGCACATGTTCGCGGCGGGCTGCGAGTTCATCGGCTCGCCCAGGGACACCGAGGACGCCGTGCGGACCCGCATACGCCGCCAGGAAGCGCTCTACGACGCCGGCCGCCGCTTTCACTTCCTCGTCTGGGAGGCCGCGCTGTACGTGACGATCGGCCCGCCCGAGGTGATGGCCGCCCAACTGGACCGGCTCGTCGGGCTGCTGGGCCTCGACACCGTCGACCTCGGCATCATCCCGCTCGGCAGCGCACCGCGCCGCACACCGGCGCACGGGTTCTGGATCTACGACGAGCGCCTCGTGATCGTCGAGACGATCAATGCCGAGCTGTGGCTCGACAGTCCCGCCGACATTGCCCTCTACCGCAAGGCCTGGGACTGGCTGGCCGAGAGCGCCGTTACCGGCCATCAGGCGCACCGGCTCATCGGCCGTGCGGGGGCCTCGCTGACACCTCGCTGAGGATCACCGAGCACGATCCGTGCCCATCGGAGAATCATCGAGGATCACGGCCTGATCCGAGAATCGCCGCGCCCTACCGTACCGGTGCGGCCGAGGACCGCACCTGCTCGGTGTCCTCGGCCCGCCCCGTTCGGCACGGCCAAGGAGAGACAAGGCATGGGCCCGACCAGCGACGAGGAATGGACCGTGAGCGTCGGGGCGGGGCTCCTGCCCCCGACGACCCTGACGCCCGCGGCCGCCCTGACCGAGATCTGGCAGACCGTGCGGGACGTCGAGCTCGTCACGGTCCTGGGGTGCAACGGGGTCGATCGGACTCCCAGGCCTGCTGGCGGCGGGGCGCCTCGCTGACGAAGACCTGTCTGGTGCGGGCCAGGAGCGGTCTGGTCACTGTCAGCGGATTGGGTACCGGCTGCGGCGGCCTGTGGTGTCGGTGGGGTGGTCGACAATGCCCGTCATGGCAGATCGCAGTCCGGCTTCCCGGCTCATCACCTCGGCGGCGCGGGAGCACCTGGAGCCCCTCGGCCTGACCCGGCGGGGGCGGTCGCGGCTGTGGACCGACGATCACGGGTGGTGGCTCGGGGTGGTGGAGTTCACCCCGTCGCGGACCGCCGGCAGCGGTCTCCACGTCGGCGCGATGTGGCTGTGGCACGACGTGGACCACCCGGCCTTCCACGTCGACGCCGTCCGGGTCGGCCCCGAACCGTTCCGTACCGAGGACCAGTTCACGCGGCTGGCCTTCGACCTCGGCCGGCGGGCCGCCGCGAACGTGGCGGCGTTGAGGGAGAGGTTCCCGTCATTTCCGGACGCCGCCCGGGACATCACGTCGAGGCCGGTGCGCCGCGGATTCCTCTGGGACGGCTTCGATGCCGGGATCGCGTCCGCCCTGCTCGGGGACCCGGGCACGGCCCGCCGTCACTTCGAGCGGGTCCTGCGAGCGGAGCCGGTGGCGCCCTGGATGGTAGATGCCCAGGAGAAGACACGTGAGCTGCACGCGATGGCTGCGGACCGCGGCGCGGCGGCCGCATGGGTCACGCGGGCGGTCGGCTCGTCCAGGAGCAGACTCGGCCTCGAACACGTGCCGCGCGCGATCAGCTGAGCGGACCCGCTCCTCAGCGCCGGAGCACGTTGTGAGAATCATCGAGCCCGCCCGGCAGCTCACAACCCGCGAATGACTTCGCCGAGGTCAGTGCCGTAGGAAGCCCAGCAAACGACCGAGCCGTCGGGCTCGAGCTGCCCCATGAACCAGTCCTCACCGACCCTGGCAAGGCCCATGTTGTAGCTGTGGAAGCCAATGACGACATCGGGCCGGAGGACCTCGTAGTCGGTGCAGCCGTGCCGCTCGACGACGACGAGTCGATCGAGCGACAGCACATCCGCCCTGGCATCATCCGCTGCGCAGCGGACCCGCTCGATCGTCCATCCGTCGGGAAGAAGTGCGTTCACCGTCGCATGGTCGCAACGAGCGGTGTCTCACCGCCACCCGTTAATCACGGCGACCAGCACGGTCGCGTGACAGCGGACAGCAAGTCCGTCACCCCGTGACGACCGCACCGTGGCGCCGGAGCCGAATCGGCCGCCCCCGCCTGCGCGGGGAGGACAACAGCGAGAGCGCGTTGGGAGAGCCCCTCTTCGGCTGACCCCCGCCTGCACGGGGAGGACTCGTCCGGCGAGAGCCCGCCCGACTCGATCAACGGCTGACCCCGCGGGCGCGGGAGGACCTTTCGCAACCTGCAGCGTTGTCGTTGCTTTGCCATCATGCTGCGGTCGCTCACGACACAGTGTTCTTCCTGGCACCCGACGACGGGGCTGTCACCGCGATGCGGGGGCGGCGACCGAGTCCAGAATTTGATTCCGTGACCTGCCGCTTCATCGAACCGGACAGTGCCATCGCCGAGTGGGACATGTACCTCCAGGAGCCCTCTGCGAAGGTGCCGACACCTGAGCAGTTCCACGGGCGGTGGCCGCAGGGGTCACCGCCCCATCGAACGACGGCGTCGAGGTGTTCGTTCTGCCACAGCGGTTGACCTGGGCGCTGGCCGACGCCGGCTCCACGGAGCTGGAAGAACTCGCCGATCGCTGGGCCACCAGGCCGGTGTCCGCGGTGAGCACTGGCGCAGGCCTGTACAGCTGGAGCTTCTGACCGACCGTCCAGCAGAACGCGGCGATCCCGCTGATGATTTTGGCAGGGAATGATCCACCGCCGACTTCCCGCTGGGCGTCGGCAAGGCGTTCGGCGATCAGATCGGTGAGCTCTGCGGTGCGGCCCTTGAGGCCGACGGCCGCGCGCACCGGAAGGCCGTTCGGGACAGTGTTCGGCAACATCATCGCCTGCTGGCCAGCGCACCGGTCAACCGATCCCGTGATGTCCCGATCTGGCCATGATCAACCTCCAATTCCACAGTTCGCGGCCCGCCGGTTGTTATCGAAAGCGATAGCTCTGCGCCTCGAACGCTCCGGATGCAATGCTTGATGGGCAGCAGTTTTGGCCGTTTTCGCTGGTCGGATCTGTGACTGACAGATGAGCCGGAACAGGCTGCCGCAGTGATGTTCCAGACGATCCGGACTGGCTTGTTCCTGGGTTACCGCTCGCCATGGTACAGGTGAAACTGCCTGTTACGACCCGAACTGAATCGGACGGGTCGGTGGAAGAGTTCATTTCATTCCAAAGGAGGGTCAGTGAATTCCCGTACGAAGTTCGCTCTGGCCATGACCGTTGGCCTCTTCGGCAGCGCACTTGCGCTTTCTCCTGCGGCCCAGGCCAGCAACACCACCATCAGTGGCTACGAAACCTGCGGCGCCGGTTGGATCTGCTTCTACTCGGAGCAGAACGGCAACGGTCAGAAGTGTCAGTGGAGCGAGAACGCACCGAACGCCCGTCCGCAGTGTTCGTGGATGGCTGGGGGAACCAACACCCGGTCGGTGTACAACCACACTGGTGACAAGTACGAGTACTTCCACAACGCCAACTACAGCAGCCGGATCGGCAGCACCACCGCCGGAAACAAGGGAAACCTTGCCGGAACCTACACGATCGGTTCTCTGCGGAGGGCCTAGGGCGCCTTTCACCTTGAGCTCCGTAGCTGGCAGCTTGAAACGGAGACCCTGCGGGTGATGGGGGACCTTGGAACTGCTGCTACCTGGCCTGGGCGACTCCTCCCGGGTTGATGGCCAATGACGAGGCGGTGTTCAGCTCCGATGCCCCGTGGCATTTGAGAGGAACACCGCTTCGTTGTCCGCCTTCGCATGAGCCGGTCCTGCCCACAGATGACGCTCTTGGTATGCCTGTCCACTGTCGACGACCCGGCTGAGCATCGGATACGACACCTGCGAAGCGCGGCTCGCCAACGAGAGAAGGACGGCACCGCGCGCCTGGGCCTGACGACGTCCAGACCATCCCGGCACCCCGACCGCCCCCGCAGTCGGTCCCGGCCGCTGGGCCCCCGGAAGATCGGCCTTCCAACGTCGGCTGTCGGGGTCTAGCATTCCCGGCACAGCGACCCCACCACAGCACCACCGGGCCGCCGGCCGGAGCAGCCGCGTCGTGCCTCCCGGGTGCTGCTGGCCCACGGCCGGGTTCCGAGGACACCCCCCTTGTCCCCGCAGGACCCGGCCGCCTCCGCCTGCGCCCCCAGTACCGCGCCCGGCTCGGCCGCAGGCGCGGAAGGAAGTCCCGGTCGGCGGGGTGCGGTGCCGACTTCGGCGCGCTGCGTACCGCCTGCGGGCCGGTCGGGGCGTTGTCGGCACTCCGGTGGGTCGTTGTGCGTGGTGTTGTTCAGGCATCGTGGGAGGCGCACATGACCACGGCGACCAGCAGCGGCACCACGCACAGCAGTGCGGACTGCACTCCCGACCTCCCGTGCATGGGCCTCCTGGCGTGTGACGTCCACCGTCCGCAGGGCGTGGTGGTTTCCCTGATCGAGCTCACGGGATTGCCCGGGATCCCCGACGACTGCGACTACGACTGCGTCGGCTTCCTGCGCTACGACCGCCACCGGAGGTGACGCCGAGTACGACAGCGGATCGGGTCCGCCACCGCCTACGGCGCCCGCTCGGGGACCAGGTCGGCGGCGAGCAGGGGCATGGCGAGGCGGTGGGCGGTGGCTGCGCACAGCGCGTCCGCCATGGTCAGGTCGATCCCGGCGGCGGCCGCGCGGGTGGTGAGGTCGAGGGCGCGGGCGGTGTCGGAGGCGAGGGCGGCGCGGTGCTCGGCGGGGCAGACCTGGCGGACGCCGATGAGGGGGAGTTCGGCGAGCAGGCGGTCGGCGCGTTCGTGGGCGCCAGCGCGGGCGAGGACGGTGACGAGCTCGTTGACAGCTGCCTCTGGCAGCACCACGCGGTCGAGCCAGGCATTCACTTTGGAGTCGGGGCCGGTGGCGATCCAGTGGAGGACGGCGCGGGCGGTGAGCACGGCCCGCTGGTCGCCGAGCGCGAGGACCCCCACACCCTGGACGGCCCGGGGCAGAGGGCGTAGTTCGGCGGGCAGTGGATCGGTGTCGTCGGGCTCGGGGAGAGGGTAGCCGCCGGTGAGCATCAAGGCCGGGCCGGCCGGGAGGTGGTCGCCGAGCAGTGGCGCGAAGGTGTTACGGAGCTGTTCGCGCACGGCCCACAGGGGCTCGATGGTGATGGCGCCGTTGGGAGCGGTACGGAGGGCGACGGTGTCGCCTTCGGTGATACGGGCGGCGCGTTGGAGCTGGGCGGGCAGGATGAGGCGGCCGCGCTGGCCGATGCGGGCGGTGACGGCGATGGGCTCGGTCATGGCGGCACCCTAGCCCGCAAGACACATCATGGTGAGCAGAATCCAGAATGCTCACCGCAGGCGGGAAGTAGGAGCGCGTCGTCGGTGTACACGGTCAGACGCAGTCTGAAAGCCCACACCAAAAGGGTCTCATCGGTGGCGTTCGCGCTCGACGGGCGGCTGCTCGCCACCGCCGGGTAAGACGGCACCGTCCGGCTCTGGGACCCTGGGACCGGCCAACCCCACGGCCAACCCCTCACCGGCCACACCGGTGAGATTCGGTCGGTGGCGTTCTCCAAGGACGGACGCCTCGCCTCCGTCGGTGACGGCGGCGTCGTGCTGCTGTGGCCCGTACCTGACCACCCAACGCGGTGAAGACGCCAACGGGCCTGCGGGAACCCATCCGACAGTCCTCCCGCGAGCACGGACAGGATGCGTGCACACCCCTCCGGAAGCAGAGCCGACACCGGATGGCCCCGCACTCGCGGGAAGGACGACTCTGCGGCGAACCCTTGGTCCGACCTCTCCGGGAGGACGAGGCCGTCAACGCCATCGTCCGCCTGGGTGCGCTCGCGGGGCAGGGTTTCGTCGTCCTGCCGCCGGCCGACCGGAACCTGTACGCAGACGCCGAGCAACTGCTCCGTGAGTACCACGGGCCCTCGCGGTCCGGGCGACGCCGTCAGCGCAGTCCTGACCTGGCAGCTTCAGCGCCCGGTCGTCCTGTCCTTCGACCGTTTGCTACTGCGCCGTCCTTGTGCCGGTTCGGGCCGGATCGCGGTCTGCTCGCCGACACCGGCGAGGTGGAACCCGCCGCCTGCGCTCTCGGCCCGCACCCTGGTCTCGTTCGCGCTCACCGGGCGGCCCCGGGACCAATGCCCTGGAACATCGGGAACCTGCTGCCGGAGGCCGAGAGGGGTTACGAGCAGGGTACCTGCGGGAAGGGACGGTCAGGCCTGCCGGTGCTCGCCGCACAGACTGTCGACCGGTGGCTGCCTCCCGGCGGGTCTGCGTCACGGGGCGAGTAGGTGGGGTCATGGCCGGCTCCTGTCCGCAGCATCGTCTCCAGGACTGAATGGTGCCGGCGTGGACACGACCTGCAGAGCCCGTGACCGGAAGTCGGCGGCGGCTTCCGGCTGCCCGTCGGCGTCCAGCACCGCAGCGGCGAGCCCGTACGCGCGGGCGAGCACGGGCCCGTACACGGCCTGATCACCCGACAGGTACGGGCCGACCGCCTGGACCACCTCGGCCGCATCCCGCCACGCGCCCGCCGTGTCACCGGGCAGCAGACCACGCCCCCGCTCGGTCAGCACACGCGCCAGGCCCACCCTGGACATCATGGTGTCCGGGTGCGAGGGACCGAGAACACGGTCCCGGTCCTCCACAACGCAACGCAACAGGTCAATGGTCTCGCCGGTGCGTCCTGCCTGGCGGTGAGAGGTGGCGGGGTTGGCACGGGTGGTCAGGGTGTCGGGGTGGTCCTCGCCGAGCAGCCGCTCGGCGTTGGCCGCGAAGTGCTGCCAGTAGGTGACAGCGGCGTGGGGCAGGCCGGCGCGGAGCAGGCTGTTACCTGCGGTGAACAGGACGGAGTGGCTGCCGGGGTGCCAGAGGAGGTCGTCGGCGTGGGTGGTGAGGGTGTCGGTGTTGGCGCGCAGCACGGTGGTCAGGTCGCGTGCGGTGTGCTCGTGTTCGGGCCAGGTCGCGGCGAGGGCGTCGGCGGCGGCGCGGACGGTGGCGGGGAGTTGGGCGGGCGGCGTGGTTTCGCGGGCGGCGCGTGCGGTGAGGGCGTGCAGTCGGACGGCGCGGTGGGTGTCGTGGGTGGTGTGGGTGATGAGGGCGTAGTGGTGGAGCAGGCGCAGGGTGGCACGGGCCTGGTCGGGGGTGACGGGTTCCGGGTCCGGGCGGGTGCCCGGGGTCGGTGTTCGGTGGGTGGTGAGGTAGTGGGTGTCGGTGTCGGTGGCCCAGAGCTGTTGGGGGTGGCCGGCGGGGTCGAGGTGGGCGGCGAGGCGGATCGCGGGGACGGCGAGGCCGACCGGTTCGCGTTGCTGGGCGGCGTCGAGGGCCAGGAGGAGGGTGGTGGTGACCTGGCGGCCGTATCCGTCGGTGTCCGCGCCCGGTGGCAGCAGCGTATCCAGGCGGGAGGCGCGGTCGGTGAACAGGCGGAGGTAGGTGGTGCAGTCGGTGTCCTCGTTGATCATGTAGGCGGCGGCGTGGGCTAGGGCCAGCGGCAGCCCTCCCAGCGCCTCGGCCAGGTCGTCGGCGCGGTCGTCGAGGAGATGCCCGGCGCCGGCTTCGCCGAGGCGCTCGCGCAGGTAGGCGAGGGCTTCGTCGGTGGTGTAGGTGCCGATGTCGACGCGGGTGCGGCCGTTGCCGGTGACGAGGGCGTCGCGGCGGCGGGTGGTGGCCAGCACCCGCCCGTTCGTGCCGGCGGGCGGGCGGGGCCACCACGGGGCGGCGTGCTCTAGGTCGGTGAGGTCGTCCAGGACCACCAGCCAGGAGCGGTCGGTGACCGCCAGCCAGTCCAGGAACGCGGCGGCGTCGCGCTCCGCGTCCTGCCCGTCCGCGCCGGGCAGAGCGGCCTTCGCCGCGGCCTGCGCGTAGGTCGAGATGATCTGGGTGATCTCGGTGGCGTCCACCCACACCAGCACGTCGATGCCGTCGGTGTGGGCCAGGCGGGTGCGCAGGGTGTCGGTTACGGGTGCCTCCGAGGGGAGTGCGGTGGGTGCCGGCCGGGCGGCCGCGCCGCGCACCGCGGTGCCCGCCGTCCCGGCCTGGCTGGCGGGGCGGCGGGCGTGGTGGTGGGCAACGTGAGCGCCCGGAACTTGATCAGCGTTCCACGACGGCCTTGTCGATGCCGCGGTGGACCATGTGCACGTCGTGGCCGAGGACGGCGAGGCGCTGGCGGAGCCGGTCGGCCAGATAGCCGACGCTTCCCCGGACTACGGTGGTCGGCAATGGTGTGGCGGGGCAGGGTGTTTCCGTGAGAGCCTGCGCGCATGTTGAAGCCCTCTTGGAGCTATGCCGCGTAAGCCGGCGGCAGCGGTGCGGGCCGCTCTCCGTTCTCACCCGCGCAGGGGTCGCCAGAGTTTCTCGGTGATCGATGGGGTGTCCGCGGCGACGTTGGGGGAGATCCAGCGTCTGGAACGGACCCGCGGACAGCCGGGGGAAGTTGCTCGTGATCTCGCCTGGTGGAAGCGGCAGGCTGCCGAGATGTGCAGTCGGCGCTGGCACGGCCTTGCCGCTGGAACGTACTACTACGGCTATTACGGGTGTCCGTGCTGCGACTATGACCCGCCCGAGGGCCGGTGGGGACTGGAACGAGTGCTCCAGTCCCTCTCCCGTAGGGCCCGCCGCGACTTCGCTTCGGTGGTCAAGGCTGTGGACGCCCGCGTGATCGCCGTGACCTACGGCGGCGACTCCGACACTCCTGGCTGGTGGGAGCAACGGATCTGACCACTCGAGGGAGATGGACGTGGAGGCGCTCGACTTCGACGTCGCGATCGCTCTCTCGGAGTGCTCGGGCAAGGAGTTCACCCGGTTCGACCCGGCCGAGCATGTCAACGTCTCCTGAAAACTGACCCCGTGTGGTCTCCGAAAGTTGACCTCGGTTGGTTGTGACGGAAACTGCAGTGACGCGGGGCTGTGCTCGTGGAATTCTTTGGGCATGCCTGAGCTGCGTGAACATCCCGAAGGTCCGGTCAGGCTGCTTGGTTTCTGGGGATCCCCGGAGAACCGCGAGCTTCCGAACCCTGCTGATCTTGTCGATCCTGAGTGGCATGAGGCGGAACGGCTGTCGGTCGCGGACTATCTGGATCACGGGCAGGTTGCCGGACGGTGGATGGGCTCATCGAGGTGCCGGCTGTGTTCACGCCCCAACGGATCCCGTGACTTCACCGATGGCTACTACCTCTGGCCGGAAGGACTCTCCCACTACATTCTCGACCACGGAGTCAGGCTGCCGGCTGAGTTCATCAACCACATCGAACGGCGACGCGACGTCTTCGACGAACTGGACAGGGATGTCACGTGGTGGCGCGAGAACGCGGCCAGGACGTAGGCCCCGCGTGGTCGTTCTGACGAAGTGGCACTGGCCGACGTGGGCCAGGCACGCCACCCAGCCCCGTCGCGGGCTCGCCCCAGCGGCGACATCCTCGGCGGTCGGGGCCCCTTGTTCGCGGCCCGGTGGTCGCTCTGGCCGAAGACATGGTCCGCGACGTTGTGGCCCATGGCCAGCACGGTCCAGGCCGCACCGAACGTCGCCAGGGTGGCGACCTGGTGTCGCCAGGGTGGCGACCTGGTCGATCGAGGGCGTCATGCCGTCACCCCCTGGAGTGCATTCCGAGGCGCTACGGCGATGCCCACCAACCGAGACACCCGAGCGGAATCTCGGGCAGGCCACTGCCAGCGGCTGCCGCTCGAAAGCGAGACGCTGGGGAAGATGGACACGGCCTTCACCGCGTTAACCCAGTGGTCGCCGATGTCCGCGCCGGGGTGCACGGCGGTGACGGCGGCGAAGCGGGCGGTGCGGGCGGTGGTCACGACGGATACCTCCGGGGTCGTGGTCGGCCGGGCGGCCGGCGCCGCGCACCACCGCGTTCACCGCCCCGGCCTGGCTGGCACGGGGGGCGGTGGACGCGGTGGTGGGCAGCGCCAGCACCCAGGCGGGGTTCAGTGGTCCTGTTCGCCGGGGGAGGGGCGGGTGCGGGGGTCGTGCCAGCAGACCCGGGTATGGCCGATGGCTTCGGCGGCGTAGCCGGTGCGCATCAGGGAGCCGGACCGGTTGATGCGGTGGCGCAGCTCGTTGAGCATGTGGGCCGTCTCCGCCGGGTCGGTGGGGTCCGCGGCGCCGGGGAGCGGGGGGTCGACGACGTCGCGGCCGACGTGCCGATGGGTGAGGGTGACGTGCGCGCCGAGGTCCTGGAGAAGCTGGCAGGTCTCACGGCCGACGGCCACACTGCTTTACCGGACTAAGGAGTATGTGGAGAAGGGCCGGACGCCTGTCGCGGCGGCACCGGATCCTGGGATGCTCGGGCTCATGCGCGTGAACTTCGACGGAATCACCCCAGTGCCGCGAATGCTGTTGCTCAGCGAGTTCCTGCTCCACTCCGACTTCCACGTCGGATTGGACGAGCCGGTGTTCGTCGCGGCAGGTGACCGGGTCTCGTATGAGGGTGGCGACGTCGTGGTGACTCGCCCGACCGGCGAGCGACGCAGGCACCCGGCCCGCAACAGCTACTGGATCTGCCGCCGAGGCCAGGCGTTCAGGAGGCGCGGCAGGTGAACGTGAAGGTGCTCGACCTCGACCCGGCGGCCGTGGTTTTGGAGTTCGCGGGCGAGGATTTCGGTGAGACCGGATGCCCTGTGCCGGCCCCCGGCGCATCCGATGGCACTGCGCCGGGGGCCGGCGGGGAGCTCCGTGTAGTCGGCGAGGTTGGCGAGCTGCTCCGCGGTGGGTGCCGGGGCGGGCTCGGCCTGGAGGCCGTAGGAGTAGGAGTAGGAGGCGGGGGCCAGGCGGGGGCGGTCGAGCAGGGGCCGGCGGAGCTGGGTGGTGACCTGGGTGAGGGCGGCGCGGGTCTCGGTGGGGCGGGCGCCGAGGGAGCGGTAGGTGGTGAGGTCGGCGGCGGCCGCGGCAACGGCGATGGCGACGTTGTCGACGGTGTCGAGGACGGTGGTCAGCACGCGGGTGCGGGTGGCGGTCATCGAGGGGTCCTTCCGGGGCGCGGTCAGGGGGCGGGGCTGGTCGGGCCGAGGCTGTTGTGGGTGTGCCGGGTCAGGTCGCGGTGTGGAGCAGGAAGTCGATGCCGGCGCCGGGGGAGTCCTCGGTGCGGGTGGTGAGTGCGGCGTGCGCCCGGTCGTGGGTGACGTCGATGCCGAGGTGCTCCCGGGCAGCGCGGCGCAGGTCGACCAGGGAGGCCGCGCTGCCGTGCTCGGCGACGGCCGGGTCGGCGGCGGCGAGGGTGAGGACGTCGTCGCGTGCGGGCCCCTTCGGGGATGCGTCGGTGAGTCGGGCGAAGGTGAAGGGGATCTTCGAAAGTTGGCTCTGACCGGATCTTCGTGAGACCCCAGGTCACGGCGTGAATGCAGGAACGTTCACTCGGGGCAGTTCTCGATCATGGGGGTCTACGCGATCGAGGATGTGCTGTTTCCCGGGATCGGTGTGCGGTTGGAAGGGGTGAGTGTCATCGCGGGGGTGCTGTTCGTCGACGCGGTGGCGTGCGGGCGGCCGGACTGCTGCCCGGCGTGCGGCAGCCGCGGTCGTCGGGTGTACTCGACGTATCGGCGGCGTCTTGCCGAACGGCCGCTCGGTGGACAGCAGTTGGTGGTCCGTCTGCGGGTTCGCCGGTTCTTCTGCGACCGGGGGCGATACCGACAGCAGACGTTCGTCGAGCAGGTCGAGGGACTGAGCGAGCGTCACCGCAGGTCCAGCCTGGGGTTGAAGGAGTGGTTGCGCTCGGTCGCCGTCGAGCTGGGCGGGCGGGCCGGCGAGCGTTTGTGCCGCAGGCTGCACCTGGCGGCGGGCCGCACCCGCCTGCTCGAGCTGCTGGAGGACCCGCCGGTCCCCGACCAGGCGCCGCGGGTGCTCGGCATCGACGAATTCGCCTTCCGCCGCGGCCGTCGCTACGGGACCGTCCTGGTCGTCGTCGAGACCGGGCGGGTCGTCGATGTGCTGCCCGACCGCACCTCGGAGACGTTTGCCGCCTGGCTCACCGACCACCCCGGCGCGGAGATCATCTGCCGGGACCGGGCCAGCGCCTACACCAAGGCGATCAAGCAGGCCGCACCCGACGCGCAGGAAGTCGCTGACAGGTGGCACCTGCTGCAGAACCTGTCCGCTGCAGTGGAGAAGACCTGCCACCAGCACCGTGCCTGCCTGCGTAAACGCGCCGACGAGGACGACCCGCCGCCCCCGCCGGTGATCGACCTGCCACCACCCGAGCTGCCCCGGACGCGAATGGTGGAGCGGACCCGACACCGCTACGAGGACGTCCACCGGCTGCTCGGCCAGGGCTGGACGATCAGCGCCATCGCCCGCCACCTGGGCCTGGACCGCAAGACCGGCCGCAAATTCAAGACCACCGACCTCGACCTGCTGCTCGGGTCCGCCCGCGAGCGCCGCCCGCCCGGCCTCCTGGAGCCGTTCAAGCCCTACCTGAACAGCCGCTTCACCGCCGGGTGCACCAGCGGCACCCGCCTGTTCCAGAAGATCCGCGAACGCGGCTACCGCGGCAGCGTCCAGGCCGTCCGCAAGCACCTCGCCGCCCTGCGGACGGGAACCGCGGAGCCGGTCCGGGCCGACATCCCGAACCCACGCAGGACCATCTCCTGGATCATGCGCCCCCGCGACACCCTGACCGACGACGAGGAAGAATGGCTGCTGAACGTCCGCCTCGCCTGCCCGGACACCGCCCGAGCCTGCGACCTCGCCCGCACCTTCCACGACCTCGTCAGCAAGCTCCGCGGCAACTTCCTGGTGGAGTGGATCCGCCAGGCCGAGCAGAACAGCCCGGCACCGATGCGCTTTTTCGCCAGCTTCCTCTGTCAGGATCTCGACGCCGTCACCGCCGGCCTCACCCTCCATTGGAGCTCCGGAATCGTCGAAGGCAACGTCAACCGCGTCAAAACAATCAAGAGGGCCATGTACGGCCGCGCCTCGTTCCGCCTCTTGCGGATCCGTATCCTCACCAAGAACTACTGATACAAGCCCTACAGTCCTGGGAGGCACAGTGACATGGTCGATCAGGCCGCGGCTTCGGTCCTGGTATGCGCGAAGGCGGCACTGGGATCCCGACATCGTCCGGGCCTTGAAGCTGCCGGTGCCACGCTCAGCTCAGGAGCGCGCTCGTACGCTCCTCCAGCAACGAGACTGGGAAGGGGCGATCAGCGAAATCCGCACGTCGACGGGCTACGGCCGACGGGACGCCAGGTGTGTCGCGCTTGCCCTCACCTATGCCTGGAAGATACCGACCCCTTCGGCACGGGATCGCCTCAGCACGACCAGCTGTCAGCTCTGACCCGGCCGTTCACGCAGATCCGGTCAGAGCCAAATTCAAGGCTCTGACCGGAGCTCCGTGAAATCCCAGGTCGGCAGCATGCATGCAGGATCGTTTCCCTGCGGGATGACCTGCGCGTGGTCCTCCACTCGATCGAAGATGTGCTGTTCCTCGGAGTCGACGTTGAACTGGAGCGGCTGACCGACGGCCCAGACGCCGTGCTGGTGGAGGTGGCCGCGTGCGGCCCACCGGCCCGTTGCCCAGGCTGCGGAAGCTCAGGGAAGCGAAGGCACTCCACCTACTGGCGGACGATCGCCGAACGACCGCTTGCCGGAAGGAAGTTGGCGATACGCCTTCGGGTGCGGCGCTTCTTCTGTGACCGCACCCGGTGCCGGCGGGCGACCTTCGTCGAGCAGGTCCCCGGGCTGAGCGAGCGCCACGTCCGATCCAGCATCGGGCTGAAGCAGTGGCTGCGGGCCGTCGCCAGCGAGGTGGGCGGCCGGGCCGGCGAGCGGCTGTGCCGCAAGCTCAGCATCGCCGCGGGCCGGACCCGCCTGCTCGGGCTGCTGGAAGCTCCCGAAGTGCCCGAGCGGGCGCCGCGGGTGCTCGGCGTCGACGAGTTCGCCTTCCGCAAGGGCCGCACCTACGGGACCGTCCTCGTCGATGTCGAGACCGGCCGCGTCGTGGACGTGCTCCCGGACCGCACCTCCGAGACCTTCGCCGCCTGGCTGCGCGAACACCCCGGCGCGGAGATCATCTGCCGCGACCGCGCCACCGCCTACACCCGGGCGATCAAGGAAGCGGCTCCCGACGCGATCGAGGTGGCGGACAGGTGGCATCTGCTCCAGAACCTGTCGGCCGCGGTCGAGAAGACCTGTCACCAGCACCGCTCCTGCCTGCGCAAACACGTCGAACAGGAGGGTCCGGCGCCCGAATCTCCGGTGATCGACCTGCCGGTCCCGGAACTACCTCGCACGCCGATCGTCGAACGCACCCGTGACCGCTACGCGGACGTCCACCGGCTACTGGAGCGGAAGTGGACGATCAGCGCCATCGCCCGCCACCTCGACCTGGACCGCAAGACCGTGCGCCGCTTCAAAACCACGCCGCTGGACGAACTCCTCGCCTCCGCGAAGGACTTCGGCATCCACAAGGCGAGGCTCCTGGAACCGTTCAAGCCCTACCTGAACAGCCGGTTCACCGCCGGATACACCAGCGGCACCCGGCTGTTCCACGAGATCCGGGAGCTCGGCTACACCGGCAGCATCCAGGTCGTGCGCCGCCATCTCGCCAAGCTCCGAGAAGGGACGGCCGAACCGGTCCGCGCCGACATCCCCAGCCCGCGCCGCATCACCTCGTGGATCATGCGCTCTCGCGAGAAGCTCTCGGACCAGGAAGTGGACAAGCTGCTCGACGTCCGGATCGCCTGTCCGGACATCGCCCGGGCCTACGACCTGGCCCGATGCTTCCGCGACCTGCTGGTCGACCGGCGTGGCAGCATGCTGCTGGAGTGGATCCGCCAGGCCGAGCAGGATGCTCCCGCGCCGGTGCGCTCGTTCGCCGGCTTCCTCCGTCAGGACCTCGCCGCGGTCACCGCCGGCCTCACCCTCGAATGGAGTTCAGGCAAGGTCGAAGGTAACGTAAACCGGATCAAAACGCTCAAAAGAGCCATGTACGGCCGCGCCTCGTTCCGACTCCTCCGCATCCGGATCCTCACGCGGTCGTGAACGCCAAGGCGGACGTGGGTCAGGTCAGCAGGCGTCCGCCCTGCGGATCGAAGCAGAGGAGACCTGAGGACCGCGCGACATCGACGGCATACGGGGCGGCCTCCTGGTACTTGCTGAACACCATCCCGAAGTAGAACAGCGGGCCGCTCGCGTTCCTGATCAGCGGCCCATCCGACCAGGGGCTCGCGTCCTCGTCCTCGTCGTCCGGGCTCAAGTCAGGCCACCGTGCCACCAGCGCCTCGACGTACTGCCTGATACGCACTGTCGGCTCGACACCCCGACCGCCCATGAACTCACCGTAGAGATCCGTGAACACCACACGTGCCGCAGCGTCGCTGTCAGGACGCTTGCCTTCCCACACAGCCAGGTCGTAACTCATGGCCGCATTCTGCACGTCCTCGCTGACAGATCCCCCTGTCGAACATCCACTGCACATGATCAAGACTTCACGGAACTCCGGTCAGAGCCAAATTCAACGATCCCCATCAAAGGCGGCCTGCCACTGCCCGGCAGCGCGCTCGCGGGCCGTGGCCGGCTGCTGCAGGTGGCTCTCGCCGAGTGTGCGCGGGCCCTGGCGTCCTGAGGGCCACGGCCCTGCCCGGCTGGGACCCGGCCCGGACCCGGAGACTTGGCTCGGCGGGCTGCGGGTCGTGGTCGCGTTCGACGGCCTGGTGACGGGTGGCGCCAGTTTGCGCGCCGGCCCATGGTCAGGGCTGGTTCGCGATCCGGTTGCCGAGCTGTTCGAGGAACTCCTGCAAGCCGGCCGCCGCGATGTCGAAGTCGTCGGACCAGGAGGCTGTGGTGGACTTCCAGATCTGTCCGCTGGCGCCGATCGCGAACAGGTGGCCCCCGCCGTCGCTGGCGAATACCAGCGCGATCCTTTCGCCGTCGATCGCCGCAGGTCCGTACTCGCGGAAGTGTCCTGCCACCGTCTCTGGTGCGTGGATGAAGTACCCGCTGTCGACATCGGGTAGGGATGCCTCGCTGATCACCCGGTAGAGCGTGGTCAGGTCGGAAGGGATCGGCGTCAGGTCCCCGAGTGCGCTCGCCGCCTGGTGGCTCTTGTCGGTCGCGGGCATCACGGTGTTGTGACCGGGCGGGAAGCCGTGGGTCGGGAGGAACGACTGCACAAGTTTCGCCAGTGCCGCATCGGCCTGCTCCTGCCAGGACCGGACCCACTCCGCGTCAAGCCGCTCATCTGGCACGTTTCCCCCTCGAATGCGCGTGCAGCCCGCCCTTGCGAGTCCGAAAGAACGTATCGAAGGGCGACGACAGTCCTCGGCCCGGACATCGGAGGACCGTCGAGTTGCGCCTGCGAATGGCCGCCCAGCGCGAGATCTGGACCGGGACCGAGCTGCGGCGGCTGGTGGCCGGGCAAAGCCGGCCTGGCGACCGGCCCGTGGCAGCTCGCCCCGAGGACCCCGTGGACCCAGCGTTGTGAGGCACCATGTTCAGCCGACTGATCGGCTGCGCGTCCACGTCCGGTCGGCGCCTGGGCGTGTGGCGTGGACGATCTGGCGTGCGGTGCGGAACATCTCAGCGCCGTAGGCGTCCTAGCGGAAGCGTTCGACGATGCGGTGGTGCGCGGGCCCGCGGTCAGGAGCAGGCGCGCGCACGGTTGTGGGCTACCGCCGGTGGGCGGCCATGCGGTCGAGGACGAGGTGGCCGCGCTGGATGAGGTCCTCGCGCTGCTTGGCCAGGCCGGTGCGCAGGTAGGAGGCGCCGAGGCGAGCGGTCAGCAGCTGCAGCAGTCGGTCCTCGTCGCCCGTCAGCGGGCGGCCGTAGCCGGTGAAGTACACGTCGCGCAGGTCCGTTCGTGTCGGCCAGACGGCGCCGCACAGCCACACGAACTCGGTGGCGGCGACGCCGGGCGCGGCGGTGGAGAAGTCGATCAGGCCGTGCCGGCCGGTGTCCTGGTCGTACAGCCAGTTCCGGGTCTCGTAGTCGCCGTGCCGGTAGACCAGCGGCAGCCGCTCGGCGAGGGTCGCCAGTTCGGTCGACGCGGCCTTGACCAGGGCGAGGCGGTCGCCGGCCAGGTACGGGGCGAGGGGCTCCAGGCAGTCGGCGGCTTCCCGGGCCTGCTCCGCCAGGTGTCGATCGAGGACCCCGTCGAACCGGCTGAACGCGCCAGGATGGCCCACCGCTACATGCCGCCCGGCCAGGCCGACGCCTACCTCGCCGCGACCGTCGAGCAGCTGCCCGAGGACGTCACCATCCGGATGCGCCCCGAGCGGTGGAACAGCGCCGACTTCGCCGCAGTTGCCGCCCGCTTCGCTCAAGCCGCCAACTGACACCGGCCAGGACCGGTGCTCGCGATGGCCTGGAGGTAGGGCCGTTGGCTCGGAGCGGTTTCCCGTGCAGCTGGGCTGACGTTCTCGGTCAGATGGTGAGGGATGGTCCGAGTTCTCTCCGCGATGGCTGGTCGGACTGCTGCTCCAGACCGAGGGAACCGGTGGTTGGTCAGTCATCCTGCGGAGTTGGCGCAGGGGCCGGTCCAACCGGGGTTCTCCAGCGTGCTGGCAGCAGCCGTTGTCCTAGAGATCGCGGAGTCTCCCTTCTTGCTCGCAGCTGGGTGTACCGCACGAGGGAGTCCGGGCTCGTGGTCCTCACCCACATAGGGGCGCCGATGAGAATTCGCTGAGGGCCGCCCAGACCCTCGTTTCGGAGCAGCCCTTCCCACCGCTCCGGGGCCAGGACTGCGTCGCAGTAGATCTCTGCGAACCACTCACAGTTCTCCGCCCGGCCAAGAGTGAATCCGCGAGTCCATGGCCTCCCGGCATGCTCCGCATCAAGCGCCGTGCTGCCCTGGTGAAGTGCGATCTTCAAGGCTTCGAAGGCGACGGACTCCGTATCGCCCCAGTAGGAGTCGCGCTGGGGCTGCAGTCCCTCCAGCAACTGCGAAACCGCGAGCCAAGCCGACGAGGTCCAACCTACCTCTGCCGCGTCTGTGGCCCGGAAGTCGGGAGTGTTGTCGAGGCTGCCGAACAGGACTACGTCGACGCGCTGGCCGTCGGTGCTGAGAGTGTGTGTATGCAACAGCACTCCCTTGTCCTGCGCGGGCCCGCCGATGAACCTTGCGAACTCCACCCGACCCACTCCCTCCGCGAAGTCAGTAGGCGGTGGCGAGTCGAATGTGACTGCGGTCCGCGACTTGAGTGCCTTGCGGATACGAAGTGCCTGGTCCGGTCGATCGGTTACCTGAAGAGGTGGACTGAAGGATGCCTGGGGGAGTGGAACGGGGCCGATTGTTGATGGCGGAGCCACCGACGTGAGCCTCCATCGTCCGAGCGTGACGCCATTGTCGCGGGCGACGCTGTGGATCCGGCGCTCTGACCAGTAGAGGAACCGCCCAACGTCATCGCTGTTGTGTACCAAGTGAGGTCTCCCTGCCCGTAGTACGACGTTCGCGTTCGCGAGGGTCGTTGACGTGCCCGGCTTGTCGGCCGGTCGGGACCATTGTGGCGAGTGTCCGCCATAGGAGTGTCCGAAACACCGGATCGGACACTTACCGCAGCAGTGGCCGCAGTCAGGCCTGGCTCTTCCGTCAGTGTCCAGGCCGAGCTCCGCCCACCATGGCCGCTCCGGCTCCGCCGGCCGTTCTTCCCACTCGTGGAAACGGTCACGGTGAACGACCGGCCCGCTCCCGCCACCACCCCTTCCCTCCCCTTTGACGGGGCCCCCGTTGACCGGCCCTCCGCCCCGCCCGCCCGCAGGCGGACCGCAGGCAGCGGATCGTGGTTGACCCGCTGGCGCACCCCGGTCCAGTGGGCCCTGCTGGCCTCCCTGCTCGCCGCGGTCGTCATCGCCAACCAGGCCGAGCACCGCGGCGGCGAGCCCGCCGCCGCACCGTCGGCACCCAGCACCGCCGACAGCGCCGGGGTCCTGCCCGTCGACGTCACGCCCGAGCCCCCGACCGCCGCCAGGGCCCCGCAGCAGCCGGCCACCGGCCCGGCCCCCGAGCCCCCGGCGCCCCCTGCGACCTCGCCTGCGGCCGCCGTCGACCCGCCACCCGCGCCGCCGGCCGCCCCCACGCCAGCCACCGCCGCCCCGGCACCGGCCGGCACCCCCGTGATCCCGAGCACCCCGCCCGGCCGCCACCCCCACCCAGCCAGCCACCGCACCCCCGCCGCCCGCACCCGCCCCGGTCCCGGTGGCACCCGCCGGCCCACCCCGCCGCTCGCTGCGCAACCAGGTGACGAACCTGTGCCTCGACGTGCCGACCAGCGGCACACCGAACATGGGAAAGCCGGTGGTGCAGGACCGGTGCGGCGCGGGTGGAGAACACCTGCAGTACTTCGACCTCGTTCCCGCCACCGGCAACGCCGGCCAGTTCGCGCTCCGCCCCGCCGGCTCCGCCCTGTGTGTGGTCCCGCCCGAGCACGGAGTCCCGGCCCCCTCGCAGGTCGGCCTCTACCCCTGCGACCTCACCGACGGCGACAACCACCTGTGGCGCCTGCAGTGGAACGACATCGCCGGCTTCATGCTCGTCAACGTCAAGTCCGACGGCACACCCACGCCGATGTGCCTGGACGTGCCCGGCCACGGCGACTCCATCCCGGGCCTGCGCCTGGGCGTCCACCCCTGCCACCCCGACCCCGGCGACGACCACTGGTGGGCCTTCACCTGACACCGGGCAGCTCCACCCACCCCCGGCCGCCCGCACACCCGGCCCCTCGGCGTACGGGTGGCCGGGCGGGCGTGCGAGGGCCTGACGCCATACCGGCCCGGAACCCGGCCGCTCGGAGCGACGTCCCCCCGCCCCGCCGTGCGCGCCCGCGCAACCGAGCGCGCCCCCTGCGGTGCCCGCCCCGCTCACAGGGTGGTTTTTTACGGCGTGCCGGTCCGGAGGCGGGCACGGGGCCCTGGCGGCCGGCGCGAGTGCAGTGCCGGGCGGCCGTGGGCGGGCGCCGTACTCACCGGGGCTCCTCCTGCGCGGGGGGCGATCGGGAACGGTGCAGGAGGTCGGCATACGGATCGAGTTACGCTGGTCACATTGGACACCCTGCGTAATTAGTTCAACACTCAAGAGTGGTGGCCTTTGTCGCAGTCGGGCGGGCGAGCCGATGGGCGGGCGGGCAAGGGTAGTGGCGTTGCGTAGTCACTCCGAGTCTTTGTGTGAAATCCGCTTAGACCATATGCGTGAATCGGCAGGCTCGTTCGGTTGTCTGGTTGTGGGCCACAAGGTGACCTCGGCGCACGGCATGACGCCGTTTCCGACCGAAAGAGTGCGATGGACGCGACCCTGCGCGCAGCCGTCCCCAGGACTGCCCGGCCCCGTGCGGCCGCCGACCGCAGTCCGAGCCGGACACCACTCCCCCTGCCGGGAGCGGCCGGGTGAACGACGACGCCCGCCGCTGGATCCGGCGGGCAACTCGGTGCGGGGCGTGGCCGCGCTCACCGAGATGTCGGAACGGCTCGCCCTGCACCTCATGCACGCGCCGGTGCACCTGACGGCCACCGTCACCGACACCGGGCACGGCGCCCGCTCCTCGCGCGCCCGCAGCCCGGAGCAGACCGCGCTGCTCAACCGCAGCCGCCGGCGCATCATCGCCGTCGGCGCCCAGGGCGAGCTGGAGTTCACCGAGACCGAGCAACTGCTGGGTGCCGTCGAGGGGGCCGTTCCCGTGCCGCCGGGCTGGCTGGTGCTGGACCTGATGGCCGTCACCGGCATCCGGCCGGGCTCCGCGGCGTTGCTCGCCGCGGGTCTGGCGGACATCGCCCGGCGGGGCCACCGGATCGTGGTCGCCGCTCAGGAGCCGTTCCTGGGCGCCGCCGACGGGCACTCCGGCTGGCACGCCTTCGGCAGCCGCGACGACGCGGTGGCCTGGTGCGAGGACCAGCTCCTCGCGGGCGGGCCGCCCGTCGGCCCGCCCGCTGCGCGGGGCGGGGGCTGAGCGCTTGCCGGGGCCGGTTCCGGGCCCGGCCGTCCCGGGGGCTTCGGGCCGGTTGCGGGTCGCTCCTGTGGGGGCCGTTCCGGGGGCGGGTGGTGCGGTGGGCTCGCTGCGGCGGCTCGTTCCGGACCCGGTCGCCGACCCTTCGATTCGCGTCGGGCAACTTCGTTGCGGTGTAACGTTTTTGGTGGTTCTTTCGGTTTCGGTCGCGTGATTGCGGCTATACGTCGGTCATGAATGGCAGATATCGAGGGGCGGGTACGGCCCGCGCGGTCGTGGTCCTCGCCGACATCGTCGCGGGCATCCTGGGCCTGTGGATCGTCCTGTACCTGCTGGACGCGAATCCTTCCAACGATCTGGCGCGGTGGGTCCGTGGTGCGGCCGACTGGTTGTCCACATGGGCCCACGACATGTTCACGCCTTCTCAGGGATGGCTGCGGACCCTGCTCAACTACGGCATTCCCGCCGTGGTCTACCTGTTCCTGGGTCACCTCGCGGCCAGGTGGCTGCGTCGCGCGCACTGATCCGGGGGAGCGTGGGAGTGCTCGTTCCCGGGCCCGGGCAGGAGGGGCGGGGCGGCGCCCGCGGAGCGACGTTCTCCGCAGGGCCGGCCACCGCCCGGCGCGCTGGGACGAGACAGCAGCAGTACGAGGTGCCGGGGGGCCGTGTACCTCAGTCCTCGTCGAGCTGGACCAGGACCGCGAAGTACTCGCCGTCGCTCCCGGCGACCACGCCGTCGAACGTGCAGGCGGACACCGGTTCTTGGGACGTACCGTGCCGGTTGGTCCACCAGGTCGTACCGGGCCCGAGCCAGTTCACGATGCGCGTCACCGTGTGGTGGGCGATCTCGCGGTTCATGTGGAGCATGCCGGGCCGTGCGAGGTCCTCGGCGGCGAGCGTGGTCATCAGCTCCAGAGCCTCGTCGGTGCCCAACGGCTGCAGGCGAGTCTCGACCTGGGAAGCGGTCGGGGGAACGCCTGCGGTGGCGAGGTACCGTTCCCAGATCGGGTGGACCTCGGCGACGAGGCCGTGCACCTGGGCGGCAACGGAGGGCAGCCGGTGGTCAGGGGCCACGGGGTCCGGGAACCGGCCGTGCCGCACGGAGACGATGGGCCTCTTCTCCAGTGACAGCAGCAGGCCGTCGAGCCCCGACGGGTCCCATGCGCGAATGTCGTTCTCCACTGCGGCATCGTGCCACGCCGGGAGGCGGACGAATGCGGTGGCCGTGAGTCCGCGGGGCTGGAGGGGGCGATCCGTCGTGCGACACCTGTCGGCGAAACAAGCGCGCGGCGAGCCCGTGGCCCAGGGCCGGGCCCCACACCGAGCGGCCCACTGCCGCCCGGGGAGTGTCCAGCGCGACCGGGGCACCGGTGGGCAACGCGCCGGGCCGCGGGGCGGTGTCAGTGCCCTCTGACACTGTTCGGCCCATGATCAACGAACACCTCGGGGACGTCGACTGGTCGTCCATGGGGCACGCCTACGGTTCGGCCGAGGACGTACCCGTGTGGCTGGAGCAGATGGGCTCACCCGATCCCGACCTGCGGGAGAAGGCCTTCACGAGGTTCTACGGCGCGGCCCATCACCAGGGCGGGGTCTACCGCTGCACAGCGGCGAGCATGCCGCACCTGTTCGCACTCGCCGCGGATCCGCGGACACCGGACCGTGCGGCTGTTCTGGAACTCCTGCTCAGCATCGGCCGCGCGGCGCTGGACTGCGACCCCGACGGCATCTACTGCAGTCCGGCCGGCGACATATCGACGCCCTTCGCGGACGTGGTGCCCCGGATGCGCGAGCACGCCGACGACTTCGTCCGCTACGCGGCCGAACCGGACCCGCGCGTGAGGCAGGCCGCCGTCCCGGCCCTGGGACTGTTCCTCGACGACACCGACCGGGCCTTCACGCTGCTGCGCAAGCGGCTGGAGGCCGAGAGCGGCACCGTGGAGCGGCTCCTGGTCGTCGAGACGGCCGCCGTGCTGGCCCGGCGACTGCCGGCCGCACTCGACCCGGTCACGACCTGGCTCACCACCCTGACCACGGAACCGGCCCTGGACCCCGACATCCGCCTCGCCGCCCTCGTCCACCGGGCCGCCTGCACACCCGAGACGATCGACCCGGACCTCGTCCCCACAGCGACCGACCTGCTCCGGCGCCTCACCCCCGAAACCGAACCCACACCCCCGAACGAGCCCGACGCCCGGTCGGCCGACCGCGCACAGTGCGCCCGCACCGGGGCCGGCACCGAACCGGCACCGAACCCGGACGTCCCGCCGCAGCTCGCCGCGGTCTTCGCCGACCTCGACCGCCACCGCCGCAGACACGCCCCCACCACCGACCTGCTGACCACCCTCCACCAGGTGCTCGACCACCGGATCCCCGAGCGCACCACCCTGCTCACCGCCCAGCTCTCCAGCCCGGACCGGGCCACCCGCCACGACGCCATCGGCACGGCCAACACCCTCATCCGCTCCTGGCGCGGCGACCACACCGGCCTCGTCCGACGGCTCGCCCACCTCCTCCAGCCCCACGACCCCTGCACCACCGCCGAAGCCGCCGAGACGCTCGCCCAACTCCCTCCCACCCTCGCCGAACCCGCCCGCGAGCCCCTGGCCGCCCTCGTCGAAGCCCACCGATCCACCCACGGGCCGACCCCGTGGACCACACCCCACCCGCTGCTGCGCCGCGCCCACCAGCACGCGGTGACGGCACTGGCCCACCTCGGCGACGAGCGTGCCCTGCCCGACCTGCTGACGGCCCTGGACACCGGCGTCGACGCCTGGCGCGCGGTGCAGGCCGCCGGCGACCTCCCACAGGCCGCCGGTGAACTGCTGCCCAGGCTGGCCCGGCGTCTGGCCTGCGCGGACTTCTCCCAGGACTGGACCTGGTCCGAAGCCTGCGCACTGGTCGCCGCCCTCGCCCGGCTCGGTGACCCGGCGGCTGTGCCCGCCCTCGTCGCGGCCCTCACCGCTTGCGTCCACCAGGACCAGCGGCGCGGCGCGACGTCGGTCCTGCGCGCGCTGACCCGCTTCGGCGCCGACGCCGCTCCTGCTCTGGAAAGCGTCCGGCCGCTCGCCGACACCGAGGACATGGACCTGCGACTCGCCGCCACCGGAGCGCTGTGGGTCCTCGAACGCGACCCCGCCGACGTCGTGCCATGCCTGATCACCCTGCTCGACACGCCACGTCAGCACGACGCGGCCGATCTCCTCGGCCGGGTCGGACCACCGGCCGCCGTGGCCCTGCCCGCCCTGCGGCGGATGCTCGAGGCCGACTACGAGTGGACCCGGCTGCACGCCACCGCCGCGATCCACGACATCGGCGGCCCGGACCAGGCACAGGCCGTCCTGCCGGTCCTGCTGGACGCCTGGGAGAAGAACGACGCGACCGCCGGCCACGTCCTGGAGCGCCTGCAGCGGATGGGCCCCGCCGCCGCTCCCGCCCTGCCCCGGATCCGCGCGGAACTCGCCCGGGTGCGCCGCAGCGGCGGCATCTTCACCAGCGTCGAGGACGACGAGGCACTCCAGCACACCGCCCGGACCCTCGTCGACCGGCTGGCCTGAGACCCTCCACCACCGACGGGCGGCACACGGCCGGTCTGACCCCGGGCGCCGCCCCCCACCACGGCCGGCGCCGGAGCCACCCACCCGGGGCGGCGGAACCCGTCCGGCGCGGCCGACGTTGCCGACCTCGGCCGCCGAGCCCCGCCCGTCCCGCACGAGCCGCCGCCCGTACCGTTCGGGCGGATGCTTCCCCGCACTACCGCCTTGGCCCGGTCCGGTCCGGACTGCACCCCGGCGCTGCCGGTCGCAGCCGGGAACGGCGGCCGGCCGAACCTCTGAGCAGTCCGCCCCTTTCGGCTCTGGCTCGCCTGGACGAGTGGGTCCGATGTGTGCGATCACACTGCACGGCACTGCTCGCCCACGCGTAGGGTGGTGATCTTCGAGGCCCCATCCCGACCTTGCAGGAGTGACGCCCGTGCTTCTCGTGTCCGACCCCGTCTTCGGCGAAGTGGAGCTCACCGGGTCAGCGACGGAACTGGCCCGCTTGGCATGCGCGGTGGCCCGGGGCGAGGGATTCGTCGGCTCCGTGTCTGCGACGGTGCCGGACGGGGAGACCCTGGTGGGGGTCGAAGTCAGGGAGGCTCCCGGACCCGGGGTGTTGATTCGTCTCGACTCCCAGCGTCAGATCCTGGTGGTCAGCGGTGACCCCGTCGCGAGGGCTCTCTTCGCGGACAATCTCGAGGCCATGACCACCGCCATGGCTGCCGAGGAAGGCGGCGGCCACCGCCATGTCGACCACTTCCCCGGGCATCCTTACCTCGTCGAGGGATCTGTGCCCTTGGTGGTCGGTGTCCCTGGTGGAGGTCCGCCTGCTCGATGAGCAGGACCGCGATCAGTGGCCGTAGGCGATCAGCGAGCGGGTGACCGGCGCGCCGGCGGCGTTGTCGTGCCAGATGCCAGGCGGCCATCGCCAGGACGCCCCGGGCGACCCGGATCGCGACGCCCAAGAAGGCCCGTCCGCCGTGCTGTTCCAAGCCGAGCCGCCCTTTGACGGTGCCGTTGACCGACCCGAACAGCCGGCGGACCTTCTTGAGTATCGGCTCGCCGTGGCGCTCCCTCTCGCGCTGGGCGAGGGCTGCAGCAACTCGACGCCGAGCCGGGCAAGTTCCCTCTCGAACGCCGTGGACGCGAAGCCCTTGTCCGAGACGAGCAGGCCGGAGTCGGCTTCGAGTATCGGGCCGGCGACGCACCGGGCACCGGGCGGACGTTCGCGGCGCTGCCGGGGCCCACCGGCGCCGACCGCTCGGCGTTCGACCGGTGCCTGGCCGCGGTGGCCCGGATCCCCGGCGTCGCGGCAGGGCCCGAGCCGCACGGCGCGGACACTCCTACCCGGGCACGCACGGTCCGGCGGGCGCTGCGCGCCGCCGCCGACGACGAGGGGTCGGTGCTGTCGGAGGAGTCCTTCGAGGTGCTGCTGGAGGCGGCGGTGCAGGACCCGAACCCGAGTTTCAACCGCTGCTTCGTCGAGCCGGTCCTGAACGCCGACGGCTACCACCGGGTCCGCGCGGCGTTGCTCGAGCGTCTGCGCAACGGCACCGACGCGCAGCGGGCCGGCGCGGCCCGGGCCTGGTACTGGACGGCCCTGCCCGGTCGGGGACGAGGACGGGGCGAGGCCCGAGGACCCCGGCGCCCTCTCCCTGCCGGGGCGAGGTACACGGCGGCGCTGGTGGCCGATTGGCGGGAGGCCTCGCTGCGCGAGTTCGTCGCCAACGAGGACCTCGACGTGCGGCGCTGCATCCTCTTGGGCCTGGCGCTGCGGACGTCGAAGTACCCGCCGGAGCTGCATCCGTTGGTGACGGCCGCCACGGTGATCGCCCGGGCCCACCCGGACGACTACATCCGTCACCGGGTGGAGGCGCAGGTCGGCGACTGACGGACCGCAGCGCCGGTCCCGTCCGGTCGCCCGGCGTCGAGCCGCTCGACCGGGCCGGCCGTTCGTCGGCCGTCTCCTCCCGGTGAGGCGACCTGTAACAGCTTGGGCGACAGCCGTGCGGCCGGCCTGGGCCCGATCATCAGCGTGTGACTGCCTCCGTGAGCGGGATGGCCGACGCTGAACGAGGGTCAGCAAGGCCCCGTGGGGCTTGTCGGCCAGTGGTCCTCCGGTCGGGTCAGCAGCCTGTCGGAGTGGAGGCCTAGAGTGCAGCCTCTGACAGACTGACGGCCGGAGAGGGGCTGGGCGATGACCGAGGCGTGGGACCGGCTCCGGGCGATCATGGGCGAGCCGGTCTACACCCCGGCGCGGGTACCGTGGGAGCTGGCACCGGCCGAGCTCGGGGTCCAGCTACCGTCGGACTACCGGGCGTTCGTCGACCTGTACGGTGCGGTGAACCTGAACGGCGAGTGGGGCGTGCGATCACCGACGAAGCACTCCCGCGTCGCCGGTTCTGCGGGCGGCCTGGCGGGGTGGCGCTTCGAGACCGACACCGAGTTCCGGCTGCAGGTCGAGGGGGAGGACGAGTTCTGGGACCAGGAGCACACCCCGGTGTTCCCGGACCCGGGCGGGCTGCTGCCCTGGGGCACGAACAGCAACCACAACTACTGCTGCTGGCTGACCACCGGCCCGGACCCGGAACAGTGGCCGGTGGCCGTCCTCTGCGACTTCGACGGCGTCGACGACGGTGAGCTCGACCGTTTCGACGGCGGCTTCGCCGAGTTCGTGGCGACCGTACTCACCGGCGGCTACGCCCATGAGGACGAGTTGCTGGTGCGCCCGGACCCGGAGGAGTGGGGACCTCAACCGGTCCGACCACTCTGGACACCCGCCTACGACTGGACCGGCAAGGACTGGGGCGCGGAGTGGGGCATCACCTGGTACCGGCCCACCGGCTCGAGGGAGATGCCCTGGACCAGGTAGCGGGGATCCGGGTACACCACTGTGAGGGAGGCTGCCTCGACTCGTGGGCGACAGGAGGAACGACCCCGCCCGTGACGGCGGTGGCGGTCCTCGCGCTGCCCGGCTCGGGGGGGACGTCGTTCGCGGCCACGCCCCCGCCGCTGGCCTACCACCTCACGGCCCAGCAGGCCGGCGTGGCGGCGGGCACCGATCTGCTGCTGCTCGCGCAGCGGGTGCGAGGCCTGCCGGATGCAGTGCCGGCGGGCGCCGCGGGGGAGAGCACGCTGCGGTGGCGGCAGTGGTCGCTGAACACCCGGGACGACCACGGGAACGTCTCCTCGAAGGTCGTGCCGGTCGAGAACGAGGTGGTGCCCGGGCCCCAGGGCCCCGTCCTGACCCGCAGGTCCCACGAGGGCGGCAAGGAGCGGGTGGAGCGTATGCCTGCCATCCTGACGCTGCCGCAGGGCGAGGTGCTGGCGACGGGGACGGGGCTGAAGGACTGGCTGCGGGGCGCGACGCCCGGCGTCGACAATCCGAACGGGGCCTCCCAGGCACTCCACAGCCTGATGACCCAGAGGGTTCTGGGCTCCGCGTCGCGTGCGGCGGTACTGGAGTGGATCGCCGGACTTCCCGGTCTGGAGATCACCGGGGACGTGACGGACCGCGCGGGGCGCCCGGGTGTCGCCTACTCCGCGCTGTCCTCCGACAGCGGCCTGCCGACGCGCTACACCTTCGTCGTCGACCCCGCCTCCGGGAGCCTGCTGGCGATGGAGGAGACGCTGACCGTGACGGCCGGCGCGCTCAACGTGCCGATCCCGTCGGTGATCAGCTACACCGTCTTCCTGACGGGCGTGAAGGGCTGAAACGGGAAGTGGGGGGGGGGGGGGGCCCCCCCCGCCCCCCCCCGGGGCCCCACCCCCGGCGCGGCGAGACCCCCGGGGCCCGCGGCGCGGCCCCCCAGCCGGCCGCGGGGGCCGCGGGGGGGGGGGGGTGCGGCC
>NZ_JBIVGI010000014.1:0-201149 GCF_044748625.1 Kitasatospora sp. NPDC089913
ATCGACGCCGGCCGCTTCGTCCACGCCCTCGCGGGGCGGTAGGACGGCGGAGGTGGGGGGGGGCCCCCGGCCGGGGGGGGGGGCGGGCGGGGGCCGGGGGCCACGCGGGGTCGTACGGTGCGGTGGGTGCGGGGTCACGCGGTGCGGTGGGCGTCCTCGGCGAGGACGGGGTGGGCGAACGGCTGCCCGGCCGCGTAGCGGGCCAGTTCGTCGGCGGCCGCGGCGGCCATCCGGTGCAGTTCGCGGCCCAGGGAGCCGGCGATGTGGGGAGTGAGCACCACATTGGGCAGGTCGTAGAGCGGGGAATCGGCGGGCAGCACCTCGGGCACGGTGACGTCGAGCACGGCGTCGAGGCGCCCGGAGACCAGCTCTCGGACCAGGGCGTCCTGGTCGAGGAGGGAGCCGCGGGAGGTGTTGATCAGGGTGGCACCGTCGCGCATCAGGGCGAGCCGGCGGCCGTCGATCAGGTGACGGGTCTCCGGGAGTTCGGGGGCGTGCACGCTGACCGTGTCGGAGGCGGCGCAGAGTTCGTCCAGCCCGACCAGGCGCGCGCCGAGCCCGGCGGCCTCCGCCTCGTCCACGTACGGGTCGTGGAGCAGCAGGTCGAGGTCGTGCGGGCGCAGCAGTTCGAGCACCCGGCGGCCGATCCGGGAGGCGCCGACGATGCCGACGGTGCGCCGGTAGTTGCCCGCGTCGGGGTAGCCGCGCTGCCAGTCGTGCGGGGTGCCGCGGCGGTCGCGGTAGTCCTCGCGGATCTGCAGGAACCGCTTGTTGGCGAGCAGGACGGCGGCGACGGTGTACTCGGCGACCGGCAGGGCGTTGGCCCAGGCGGCGGAGGTGACCCGCAGGCCGCGTTCCCAGCAGGCGTCGGTGATGTGGTGCTTGACGGACCCCGCCGCGTGGATGACGGCGCGCAGCCGCGGGGCGGCGGCGAGGACGCCGCCGTCGATCGCCGGGCAGCCCCAGCTGGAGACGATGACCTCGGCCCCGGCGAGGGCGGCCCTGGCCTCCTCGGTACCGAAGTCGTCGAGCACCAGCGCGGGGTCGAGCTCGGCGAGCTCGGTGAGGCGGGCCAGGGTGTCGGTGTCGAACAGCCGGCCGGTGAGGTCGCGGTGCATGGCGAGCACGGCGCGGGGGCGGCGGGCCGGGGGTGCCGGGTCGGCCGGTCGGGGATCGGTCATGGGCTTCTCCGGGGCGGCGGCGGGGTGGGGGACGGTCACTTGACGGCCCCCGCGGTGAGACCGGCCTTCCAGTGCCGCTGGAGCAGGACGAAGGCGAGGACGAGCGGGACGACGGCCAGCAGCGCGCCGGTGACGACCAGCGGGTAGTACTCGGGGAAGGCCCTGGTCTGGGCGTTCCAGGTGAACAGGCCGAGGCTGACCGGGAAGAGGCGGTTGTCGGAGAGCATCACCAGCGGCAGGAAGAAGTTGTTCCAGATCGCGGTGAACTGGAACAGCAGCACGGTGACGAAGCCGGGCATCACCATCCGCAGGCCGATCGACCAGAAGGTGCGCAGTTCGCCGGCGCCGTCGGTGCGGGCGGCCTCCAGGACCTCGCCGGGGATGTAGCCGGCGCAGAAGACCCGGGCGAGGTAGACGCCGAAGGGGTTGACCAGGGAGGGCAGGAAGACGGCCCAGAAGGTGTTGACGAGCCCGAGTTCGGAGGCGAGCAGGTACATCGGCAGGGCGAGCGCGGTGGTGGGCACCAGCACACCGAGCAGGACCAGGCCGAACAGCGTCTCCTTGCCGGGGAAGGAGAAGACGTGGAACGCGTAGCCGGCGCCCACGCACACCAGGGCGCAGAGCACCGAGCCGATCCCGGCGTAGAGCAGGGAGTTGAGGTACCAGCGGAAGTAGATGCCGTCCCCGGCGCTCGCGAGGTCGCTCAGGTTCTGCCCGAGGTTGAGGTTGGCGGCGGTCAGGGAGCGGCCGCCGAGCAGGTCGGCCGTGGTCTTGGCGGCGGCGGTGAGCAGCCAGCCGAGCGGCAGCAGGGTGTAGGCGGTGGCCAGGACGAGCACGCCGTTGACGGCGCCCTTCGACAGCGTCCACGGACGTCGGGTGCTCATGCGCGGGCCTCCCGTACGCGCTCGGACCGGGACCGGGTGGCCCGGGTGACGGCGAAGGAGAGCCCGGCGGCGACGACGGCGAGCAGCACCGAGGAGGCGGCTGCCAGGCCGTAGTCGCCGCGCTCGAAGGCGGCGGTGTAGGCATACATGTTGGGGGTCCAGGTGGAGGTCACACCGGGTGCGGTGTTGTGCAGGATCATCGGCTCGGTGAAGAGCTGGAGGGAGCCGATGACGGTGAACAGCCCGACCATGGCGAGGGAGGGCCGGATCAGCGGGATCTTGATGGCGAGCGCCGTCCGCAGCGGGCCGGCGCCGTCGATGACGGCGGCCTCCAGCACCTCGCGGGGGATGGCCTGGAGCGCGGCGTAGAAGATGACCATGTTGTAGCCGCTCCACTGCCACAGGGCCATGTTGACGACGGCCGGCAGCGGGTGGCCGAGCGGGTCGGGCTGGGTGCCGAGCGCCTCGAAGGCGTCCAGCACGGGGCTGATCCCGGGGGTGTACAGGTACATCCAGATCAGCGCGGCGATGATGCCGGGCACGGCGTGCGGGATGAACAGGGCCAGCTGGAAGAACTGCTTGGCGCGGACCAGCGCGGAGTCCAGCAGCAGGGCGAGGACGAGCGCCAGGGCGGTCATCAGCGGGATGTAGAGCAGGCAGTACTGGGCGATGGTGAGGAAGCCGTCGCGGAAGGCCTCGTCGCCCAGGGCCCGGGTGTAGTTGCCGAGGCCGGTGAAGACGGTCTCGGTGCCGCCGAAGCCGAGGCCGGAGCGGTGCTCGGTGAACAGGCTGAGCTTGACCGCGTAGCCGATCGGGACGAGCGTGCAGGCGGTGAACAGGAGGAGGAACGGGGCGAGCAGGACGGCCGGCGCCCCGTACCGCCCGCGCCGCCGGGGGGCGGCGGCGCGGGGGGTGGCTCCGGTGCGGGCGGCGCTCGTGTTGCCGGTGGCGCGGGTCGTCACTGGGCGACCTTCAGCCCGCGGTTCTTGAGCTCGGCGAGGGTGGCCTGCTGGGCGGCGGCGAGCGCGTCGTCGATGGTGCCGGTCCTGCCCGCGACCTTGCCGAAGGCGTCCTTGACGGTGCCGTTGGTGAGCCCCATCACGGGGCCCCAGGTCCAGCCGGACTTGATCGAGTCGGCGGCGTGCGCGTAGAGGCCGTAGAGGTCCTGGCCGCCGTAGAAGTCGCTGTTGAAGGCCTTCGCGGCGGTGGGCACGAGTTCGGTGGCGGCGGGGTAGGTGGAGGAGGTGCCGGAGGCGATCCGGGCCTTGATGCCCTCGGGGGTGGTGGTCGCCCAGGCGGCGAACTCCACGGCGGCCTTGGCCTTCTTGCTGTCCTTGGAGACGGCGAAGGTGGTGCCGCCGAGCATGCCGCTGGCAGGGGTGCCGTCCCAGCTGGGCATGGCGGCGACCGCCCACTTGCCGGCGGCGTCGGGGGTGGTGGCGAGGTTGGACTTCAGCACACCGCCGCCCCAGGAGGCGCCGAGGTATCCGGCGGTCTCGCCCTTCTGCAGGGAGGCGGTCCACTGCTGGCTGAACGAGGGCTGGACGCGGACCAGGTCCTCGTCGACGAGCTGCTGCCAGTAGGCGGAGACCTTCTTGGTCTCGGGCCCGGTCAGGTCGGTCTTCCAGGCCTCGCCGGAGGTGCTGAACCAGCGGGCCCCGTTCTGCCAGGCCATCGCCTCGAAGGTGGTGGGGTCGTCGGGGAAGAAGGTGGCGATCCGGGTGTCCGGCTGGGCGGCCTTGAGCTTCTGGGCGGCGGTGCGGAACTCGTCCCAGGTCTTGGGGACGGTGATGCCGGCCTTCTCGAAGAGGTCCTTGCGGTAGTAGAAGGCCTGCGGTGCGGCGTCCAGCGGCAGCGCCCAGGTGCGGCCGCCGAGCGAGGTCAGCTCGGCGGCCTGCGGCAGGTACTTGGCCTTGAGGTCCTGGCCGACGAGCTTGGAGATGTCCTGGACGGCGCCCTGGCTGACGAAGTCCGGCAGCTGCGGGTACTCGACGTTGAACACGTCGGGGGCATTGCCGGCCTTGACGGCGTTGGAGAGCTTCGCGTAGCCGCCGGCGTTGCCGGCCGGGATCTCCTCGAAGGTGATCCGGATGTTCGGGTGGCTCGCGTTGAAGGCCTCGACGACCTCCTTGGTGCCCTTGGCCCAGCCCCAGAAGAGGAGGTCGACGGGCTTGCCGTCCTCGGCGGAGGCGCTGGAGGTCGACCCGCCGCCACTGCTGCCGCAGGCGGCCAGGAGGGTTACGGAGAGCGCGACGGCGGTGGCGGCGGCGGTGGCACGAAGGGCTCTGCGGCGGGGGAACGCGGACGAGCGCATGGCACGGCTCCTCGGAGGGGGAAGTCACGGTCCGGTGGGTCGGCCAGTCACGGACTCGTGGAGGGTGGGGGCGGCTGGCAGCCATCCTGAGCAGCTTGCCGATCGGAGTCAAGGGATGTAGATCGAATGATCTGATCCGATCGAATGGACGAATCGGTCGGATCGGCCCATCCGGCGTCTCCGACCTGCGCCGATGATGATCGCGAGGGGTCCGCGGCGGCAAGGTCACAATCCGATCAACCAGTTCATTTGATCCGTGAGTCTTGACGAATGATCGGTCGATTCCTAGATTCCGGCCAGGGATCCCACCCGCTCCCGGCCGCCCGACGAAGGACACCAGCTGATGCCACTGCCCCCGGAGGACCGACACCTCAGCCCCCGCACCGGCTGGACCCGGGCGCACTGGGAGGCCGTGGCCGACGGACTGCTCACCGCCGTCCGCCCCTACGCCAGCCCCGGCCGGGCCCTGATCGACCTCCCCGGGACCGGCCCCAGCTGGTCCGGGCGCCGCTCCGACGGCCTCGAGGGCTACGCCCGCACCTTCCTGCCCGCTGCCCTGCGGATCGCCGGCGCCGACGGCGAAGACCCGCACGGCCTGCTGGACGCCTACGCGCGCGGACTCGACACCGGCACCCGCACCCCCACCGCCGAACGCGGACTCACCGACGGCGACCCGGAGTCCTGGCCCCTGATCACCGACCGGGGCCAGGCCATGGTCGAGGCCGCCTCGATCGCCTTCGCCCTCCGGCTCACCCGGCCCTGGCTCTGGGACCGCCTCGACGCCCCGGTCCGCGACCGTGTCGGCCGCTGGCTGGCCGACGCCCTGCACCGCACCCCCAACGACAACAACTGGTGGCTGTTCCCGCTCTCGGTCGGCGGCTTCCTCGCCGAGGCCGGCATCGAGGAGCGCGCCGCCGACGCCGCCGTACGGCGCGGCCTGGAGCGGATCGAACGATTCCACCTCGGCGACGGCTGGTACACCGACGGCCGTCCCCGCGCCTTCGACCACTACAACGGCTGGGCCCTGCACCTCTACCCCGTCCTGCACGCCCACCTCGCCGCCGACCGCGCCCTGCTGGACGAGTACGGCTCCCGGCTCGCGGCCCACCTCGCCGACCAGGCCCACCTGTTCGGCGGCGACGGTGCCCCCGTCCACCAGGGCCGCTCCCTCACCTACCGCTTCGCCGCCACCGCGCCGCTCTGGGCCGGCGCCCTCACCGGACACACCCCGCTCGCGCCCGGCACCACCCGCCGGATCGCCTCCGGCGCGCTGCGCCACTTCGTCGACCGCGGTGCGATCGACGACCGCGGCCTGCTCACCCTCGGCTGGTACGGACCGGAACCACGACTCGTCCAGCCGTACTCCGGCCCGGCCTCGCCGTACTGGGCCGGCAGCGGCTTCCTCGGCCTGCTGCTCCCGCCCGACCACCCGGTCTGGACCTGCCCCGAGCAGCCCGCCCCGGCGGAGGAGCGCGACACCGTACGGACCCTGGCCGGGCCGAACTGGCTGGTCCAGTCGACGGCGGCCGACGGCCTGGTCCGGCTGCACAACCACGGCAGCGACGACCAGCCGGTCGACCACGTCCGGCCCGACGACCCGCACTACGCCCGCCTCGCCCACTCCACCGCAACCGGTCCCACCCACGACGGCCCTGCGGACAACCACTTCGCCCTGCTGACCGACGGTGCGGCGAGCGAGCGCGGCCGGATCGAGCCCGTCGGCTGCGGCCCGGACTGGGCGGCCTCCCTCAGCCGCCCCCGGGTCCGCGGTGCGGAACTCGCCGGAGTGACGGTCACCACCGTCACCCTGGTGCACGGCGCCGACGAGGCACGGGTCCACCTGGTCGCCGGCGCGGCCCCCGGCACCGGCGTCCGCCAGACCGGTTGGGCCGTCGCCGGCCGGACCGCCGGGCCGGGCCCCGGGACCGCACCGCAGCCGGGCGCCCGCGCCTCGGCCGACGGCGGACGCCTCGTCAGCGAACTCACCGGGCTGCACGGCTTCACCGGGGCCGCGCTCCTCACCGTCCCGGGCGGCACCGCCTTCGGCCCCGAGGCGGCCGTGCCGGTGCTCGACGGCGTCCTCGACGGAGTCGGGAACGGAGTCGGGAAGGGAGTCGGGAACGGAGTCGGCGATGTCGGCGAAGGACTTGTCGGCGGAGGACTTCTCGGCGACGACGCCCCCGACGCCGGCGGCGCCCTGTTCGCCTGCGCGGCGCGCCTCACCGGCACCGCCGTCCTGCCCCCGCTCCGAGTACGGCTGGAGGCGACCGGGGCCGGGGCGGGGGGCAGGGCCGACGGCACCCGGCAGCTGAGCCTGACCTGGCCGGACGGCACCACCCACCGGATCGGCATCGGACCAGGCATCGTCTCGGTCTCGGCCCCCGTCTCCGTCAGCCACCGCGGTTAGGACCGCCATGCCCCTCGCCCTCTCCACCCTCGGCCTGCCCGGCACCCCCCTCGACCGGGTCGTCGGGCTGGCCGCCGACCACGGCTGGCACGGCCTCGAACTGCGCTGCGCCTCCGACCAGCCGGTCCGGCTCAAGCTGAGCGCGCCGCAGCGCAGGGCCGCGGCCCGTACCCTCGGCCGGGCCGGGCTGGTCCCGGTCGCCCTCGCCTCCTACATCGGCGTGGCCGCGCCGGGACCGGACGAACCGGTGGTCGCGGATCTGCTCGCGCACCTGCGGCTCGCCGCCGACCTGGGCTGCCACCGGCTGCGGGTGTTCCCGCACGGCGGTCCCGGCGCCGGCGCCGGCGCCGCCGCCGACGCCAGGGCGGTCCGCCGACTGCTGGAGGTGGCCGACCACGCCCGGTCGCTGGGCGTGCGGATCCTGGTCGAGACGCACGACTCGCACCGGTCGGCCGGCGCGCTCGCGGCCCTGCTCGACCAGGTCGGCCACCCCGCCGTCGGCGCGCTCTGGGACCTCCTGCACACCTGGCTCGCGGGGGAGAACCCGGCCGAGACCCATCGGCTCCTCGGCCGCCACCTCGGCTACGCGCAGGTCAAGGACGTCGCCTCGGCGGACGACCTCACGCCGGTCGCCCTCGGCGGGGGCGTGCTGCCGATCGCGGACTGCCTGCGGCTGCTGCCCTGGGACGGCTGGATCGCCTGGGAGTACGAGGCCCCCTGGCACCCCCGCGCCGCGCCGCTCGCGCCCCAGCTCGGCGCGGGCCGCAGGTATCTGGCGGAGCTGATCGGCCGTTGAGCGGTGGGCCAGGGCCACGGGGTGTCGGCGCCGGTGGGTTCGACCCCGTCGGAACGGTGTCGTTCGCACAGCCTCCTGCTCCTGCTCCTGCTCCTGCTCCTGGGCCGCACGCGCACCCGTCGGCCGAGGCCGTCGGTCGTCCTACGGCTCGGGCGGCACCGCCGACGCGGGCAGGTCGAGAAGGCGGGCAAGGGCGGCGGCGACCGGATCAGCGTGTTCGGGCATCCGCTGACGGGCCCAGGCGGTCGCCAAGGCGAGGAAGCCGGTCAGGTCGCGCTCGACGCCGGCGAGCAGGTGGCGGAGTTCGGTGACGGGCAGCTCGATCACCGGGCTGCCGCTCTGCTCGGCGTTGACGGTGAGCCGGACGGTGTCGCCGAGACGTTCTGCGATCGGGGACACGGGCTCGTGGCCGAACCCGAGCAGGTTGCCGCCGTCGACGAAAGCCTGCCAGTCGCGCCAGTCCTCCAGTCCGTCGCAGCAACTGGGCAGGAAGACGACCCCCGTGCGGTGGTCGGTGACTCGCAGGCCGCCGGCCGCGTAGAGGTCGTCGAAGGTCAGCAGTCCGTGCAGCAAGGATGCGAGCGGGTCGGTCGGCCGCGGCGGCCGGTCACCGTCGGGGTCGATGTCGTTGCAGCCGATGATGTGCGTCATCGCCGTCCCGACCTCGGCGGGTGAGAGCTCGCCGTTCAGGGGCAGGAAGGCGAACGGCTCGACTCCGGCGACAGGCCACAGGTCGAAGCCCTCGGGGGTGTTGATCTCCAGGACAGGCTGCATCGCGATCACCTGGGGGAGTGTTCCGCAGTCCTGCCCGGATCGCCTCCCGATTACGCCGCCGGGCGTCCCGCTCCTACGGAGTCGCGGCCAGGGCTCCGCAGGAGGTGCGGGTACGGAGGGTGGGGAGGAGGGCCACGCGGTGGACCGGGAGGTCGGAGCCGCCCGTGAGCCGGCGCAGCAGCAGGTCGAAGGCCGCCCCGCCCACCGCCCGCTTGGGCGGGGCGACGGCGGTCAGCGGGGGAGCGGCGAGGGCCGCGAACACGTCGTCGTAGGCGATCAGTGCCACGTCCTCGGGCACCCGCAGCCCGCGGGCGCGCAGCAGCGGCGGCAGCCGGATCGCGTCCTGGTCGTTGTGGACGAGGACCGCCCGGGTGCCGGTCGCGACGGCTTCGGCGATCCGGTCGGCGAGCGGGGCGGCGTCGGTCTGCGTCCCCTCGGCGGTGGAGGTGTCCAGTACCGGGAGCTGCGGCAGGCCGAGCAGCCGGGTGCCCTCGTGGTAGCCGGTCCGCACCTCCTCCGCCGTCCAGGAGTCGCCGCGGGCGGCCAGCAGAACGCTGTCGTGGCCCAGGTCGGCGAAGTGGCGCAGCGCGCGCAGGACGCCGTGGCGGTGGTCCGAGCCGACGGTGTCCAGCCGGGAGCCGGGACCGTCCGGGGTGGGGGAGCGCCGTTCCAGCAGGACCGCCGGGACCGGCAGGCCGTCGAGCCAGTCGCAGGCGGGGGAGTGCCGGCCGGGGAGCAGGTTCGGGGCGAGCAGCAGGCCCTGGGCCCCGGACTCCAGCAGCCGTTCGACCTGGACCGGGTCGTCGCCGGCCCGGTAGGGCGCGATGCCGAGGACCAGCCGGGCGCCTGCCTCGGCGGCGGCGGCGCGGGCACCGGCGATCACCTCGTCGAAGTACGAGCCGACCGAGGGGACCAGCAGGCCGACGGTGCGTCCGGCGCCCGGGCCGCCGTCGTGGTCCGGCGCCCGCTCGGGGCCGGGGTGGTCGAGCGAGACGAACCCGTGCGAGCGGACCAGTCGGCCGGCCTCCGCCAGTGCGGCGATGTCGCGCCGTACGGTGACGGCGGGAATGCCCAGGCGGTCGGCGAGGTCCTTGAGCCGTACCTGGCCGCCGAGATCACCGACCGCCGTGACGATCAGCCGGCGCCGCTCCTCCCTGGACATGGCCATCCACTCCCTCTGTGCGCGCTTGTTCGCCCTGTGCTGTGCCGTGTGCCGCGCTGCTGTCGTGCAGTGCCGCCGGGCTGCTCGCTCCGTCTGCGAAGCGGATCAAAGGTTATCGTTCGATCGAAATTCGATCAATAGACGAGGTTCATATCGATCGATTGACCGCCCGATCATTCTGCTCATAAGGTACGGACCGGCGATCGATCGTCGATCTCGCCCATGCCCGCATCGACGGAGGCACCCATGGCCGACCGGGCCACCCACCCCGCGCTGACCCTCGACGGAGACACCTTCCTGCGGGCCGGACGCCCCCACCGGATCGTCTCCGCCGCGGTCCACTACTTCCGGATCCGCCCGGAACTCTGGTCCGACCGCCTGCTGCGCCTGCGTGCCATGGGCGTCAACACCGTCGAGACCTATGTCGCCTGGAACTTCCACCAGCCCGCACCGGGCACCGGCGACTTCACCGGCGACCGCGACCTCGCCGCCTTCGTCCGCACCGCCGGCGGCCTCGGGCTCGACGTGATCGTCCGGCCCGGCCCGTACATCTGCGCCGAGTGGGAGTTCGGCGGCCTCCCGGCCTGGCTGCTGGCCGACCCCGCGCTCCGGCTCCGCCGCGTCGACGGCCCCTACCTCGCCGCCGTCGACGCCTGGTTCGACATACTCGTGCCGGTCCTGCTCCCGCTGCTCGCCTCCGCCGGCGGACCGGTCGTCGCGGTGGCGGTGGAGAACGAGTACGGGAGCTACGGCAACGACACCGCCTACCTGGAACACCTCCGGGACGGCCTGGTCCGGCGCGGTGTCGACTGCCTGCTCTTCACCGCCGACGGCGCCGAGGACGGCTTCCAGCTCGGCGGGCGCCTGCCCGGTCTGCTGACCACCGGCACCTTCGGCTCCCGCCCCGAGGAGTCGCTGGACTGCCTGCGCCGCCACCAGCCGGTCGGCCCCCTCGTCTGCATGGAGTACTGGACCGGTTGGTTCGACCACTGGGGGACCCCGCACCACCTCCGCGACCCCGAGGAGTCCGCCGACGTCCTCGACCGGATGCTCGCCGCCGGCGCCTCCGTCAACATCTACATGGGCCACGGCGGCACCAACTTCGGCTGGTGGAACGGTGCCAACCACGACGGGACCGCCTACCAGCCGGACACCACCAGCTACGACTACGACGCCCCGGTGGGCGAGGCGGGCGAACTCACGCGCAAGTTCCACCTGTTCCGCGAGGTGATCGGGCGCCACCTCGGCCTCAACCCGCACCAGCCGCCGCCGCTGCCCGCCCGGCTCGCCCCGCAGAGCGCCCCGGTCACCGCGAGCGCCGGCCTCGTGGACTCCCTGGACGCCCTCGCCACCGTCCACCACAGTCCCGAGCCCGGGCCGATGGAGAGCTTCGGCCAGAACCTCGGCCTGATCCACTACCGCACCCGGCTGCGCGGCCCCCTCGGCCACGGGGAACTCCGGATCGACGGACTCGCCGACCGCGCCCAGGCGTTCCTCGACGGCGTCCCGATCGGCGTGCTCGAACGCGACCGCCCGGACGAGGCGCTGCCGGTCACGGTGCCGGCCGGCGGGGCGGTGCTCGACCTGCTGGTGGAGAACATGGGGCGGATCAACTACGGGCCGCTGCTCCACGACCGCAAGGGCATCACCGGCGGGGTCCGGGTCGACCGGCAGTTCCAGTTCGGATGGGAGGTCCGCCCGCTCCCGCTCGACGACCTGACCGTCCTGCGCTTCGGCCCGGCGAGCACCGAGGAGGGGCCGGGCTTCCACCGCGCCCTGTTCACCGTCGACGCCCCGGCCGACGGGTTCCTCGAGCTCCCGGGCTTCACCAAGGGCATGGTCTGGCTCAACGGCTTCGCCCTCGGACGCCACTGGGAGCGCGGCCCGCAGCGCACCCTCTACGCCCCCGCGCCGCTCTGGCGGGCGGGCGTCAACGAGGTGGTCGTGCTCGAACTCCACCGGCCCGGGACCCGGATCGAGCTCCGGAACCGCCCCGACCTCGGGCCGACGGCCCCGCCGGAGGCGCCCACCGGCTGACGGCGCGCCCGCCGTCCGGCGGGCCCCGGCGGGCCTGCGGGCGGCGGCCGGTCGGTCCACGGATCGGATCCCGATCGAATGGTAGATTCCTGTCCGCGTTGGGCAGATCACCTGGCACCGACCGGAGCGAACCGCAGGGCGAACCGCAGGGAGTGACATGTCGATCTCGGCCGACGACCGCCGCACACGCATCCTCGACGCGGTGCGGAGCCTCGGATCGGTCCGGATCACCGAACTCGCCGAGCGGCTGGACATCCCCGCGGTCACCGTCCGCCGCGACGTCGCGGCGCTCGCCGAGGCCGGTCTGCTCCGCCGCTCGCACGGCTCGGTGTCCTCCGCGGCCGCCGCCACCGGCGGCGACGCCCCCGCGCGCGGCGACGGGCCCTCGATCGGACTGCTCGTTCCGGCGGTGGGCCAGTACTTCGACGAGGTCATCGCCGGGGCCCGGGCCGCCGCCGCCCGGGCCGGCGCGAGCCTGGTGCTCGGGATCTCCTCCTACGAGGCGAGCGCCGACCGCGTCCAGGTCGAGCAGTTGCTCGGCTCGGGCGCCCAGGGGCTGCTGCTCGCGCCCAACTGGACTCCCGCCGACGGCCCCGACGGCCGGGAGTGGGTCGAGGACCTCCCCGTCCCGGCCGTCCTGGTGGAACGCCGGCCGGCCCCGGGGAGCGCGGCCGAGGCGCTCGACTCGGTCGCCTCCGACCACCGCCACGGCGTGCTCCTCGCGGTGCGGCACCTCGCCGCCCTCGGCCACGGCTCGGTCGCGCTGGTCGCCCGCCGGGACACCTGGACGGCGCACGAGATCCGGGCCGGCTACGCCGAGAGCTGCGCGCTGCTCGGCCTGCCGGCGGAGCCCGTCATCGACATCGTGCGCCCGGTGGCGGACGCGGAGGACGTGGCGGACGCCCTGGCCGAGGCCCACGCGCGCGGCGTCCGGGCGGTCCTGGTCCACAACGACCAGGACGCGATCCAGCTGCTGCCGCTGCTGCGCGCCCGCGGCCTCCAGGTGCCCGGCGACCTGGCGGTGGTCAGCTACGACGACGTGCTCGCGGAGCTCGGCGCCCCGCCGCTGACGGCGGTCGCGCCGCCGAAGCGGGCGGTCGGGGCGGAGGCCGTGGCGCTGCTCCTGCGCCGGCTCGGCGGGGACGACGCGCTGCCCGTGCACCGGCTGCTGCTGCTGCCGAGGCTGACGGTCCGCGAGTCCTGCGGCGCCGCCCGGGCGAACTGACGGGGTCTCCGACCGGGCCGGCAGGAGCTGCCGGGAGCGCGCAGGGGCGGGCGGGGCGGTCAGGGCGGGCAGGGGCGAGCTGGAGTCAGCGGGGGCCTCACTCATACAGATCGAATGGTCAATTGACAGGTTTTTCGACCGATCATCGATCGAATGGACCTTCATGCCTTGACCCGGTCAGGTGGTCGTCCTATGGTGCGGGCGGGCGCCCACCCTCCCTCCTCCCTCCCCCACCTCGGGAGTCCCCCATGCACCTGACCGCCACACCGAGACGTGCGGCCGTCCTCGCCGCGGCCGCCTCGCTGTTCCTGCTCCCGGTGTCCGGGCCCGCACCGGCGGCCGCCGCCGAGGGCGGCACCACCCGGTACCTCGACTGCTCGGCCCCGTCGAACGGCGACGGCAGCCAGGCCGCTCCGTGGAACAGCCTGGCCACGGCCAACGCCCACGTCTTCGGCCCGGGTGACCGGCTGCTGCTCAAGCGCGGCACGACCTGCACCGGCACCCTGAAGCCGCAGGGATCCGGCAGCGCCGCGGCGCCCGTCACGCTGGCCGCCTACGGGACCGGGACGTCCCGCCCGGTCGTCGCCGGCAGCGCCTCCTCCACCGAGAAGGCCGCCCTCCACCTCTACAACGTCGAGCAGTGGGAGATCCGCGACCTGGAGCTCACCTTCAAGGACACCGCCGCCACCAAGCGCGAGCGCAACGGGCTGCTGGTCGAGATCGCCGACCTGCCCGACGGCGTCGGCACCCACTACGTGGTCGACGACGTCTACGTCCACGACGTCAACGGCGACGCCACCAAGTGGTCCAACGGCATCCAGTTCCGGGTCTCCGGCACCACCACCCCCACCAACTTCGACGACGTCCTGGTCCAGGGCTCCCGCATCGACAACGTCGACCGGGAGGGTCTGACCAACCGCTCCACCTGGATGTGCCGCCCCCAGTACGGCACCGGTGACGACTGCGGGACCAAGAAGAACTGGCGCGCCAGCACCCGTCTGGTCTTCCGCGGCAACACCATCAGCAACACCGGCGGCGACGGCATCGTGCTGCGCGCCGCCGACCACGGCCTGGTGGAGCACAACACCGCCTACGACCTCGCGATGCGGCCGATGGGTTCCAACGCGGGCATCTGGACCATCAACTCCGACGACAGCCTGATCCAGTACAACGAGGTCCACCACGTGCGCCGGCTCCCGGACAACGGCGACGGCATGGCCTTCGACTCGGACTATGGCAACAACCGGGCGGTCTTCCAGTTCAACCACAGCCACGACAACGAGGGCGGCTTCATGCTGTTCTGCGGGGCCTGCGGCGCCGGCTCCAGCAGCACCGGCACCGTCGTCCGGTACAACCTCAGCCACCACGACAAGGACCGCTGGCTGGCCAGCTCCGGCGAGGACAGCGCCGACCTCTACCAGAACACCGTCCACCTGCCGGCCGGCTCCACCGCGGACATCGTCCAGGACGGCTTCGGCACCACCCACGCCCGCTTCACCAACAACGTCTTCCACAACCTCGGCAGCGGCGGCTTCGACGGTCTGGACAACCAGGGCACCTACCACCAGGCCGAGTTCACCTGGGAGGCCAACACCTTCTACGGCAACCACCCGGCCAACGAGCCCGCCGACCCGGAGAAGACGACCTACGACCCGCAGTTCGTCAACGCGGGCGGCGGCGCCCCGGCGGACTACAGGCTGAGCGAGGGCTCGCCGGTCCGCGCCACCGGCACCACCGTCCCGAGCCCGGGCGGGGTGGACTACTTCGGCAACCCGCTCCCACGGGTGTGCCGTCCCGACCGCGGCTTCCACCAGGCGTCCGCGTTCGACGACAGCACCTGCGCCCCGCTCGACGCGGTCCGCAACCCCGGCTTCGAGAGCGCCGACCTCAACCCCTGGACCAGCTACGGCGGCGTCACCCTCGACACCGCCACCAAGCACAGTGGCAGCCGCGCGGTGAGGGTCGGCCCGGCCCAGGCCGCCGCCGAACAGGTCGTCCGGGTGAAGCCCGGCACCACCTACACCCTCGGCGGCTGGGGCAAGGTCTCCGCGAGCGGCACCGAACTCTCGCTCGGCGCTAAGCAGTACGACGCGGCCGGTTCCTCCGCCCGCACGCTCTTCACCGGCACCGCGTTCGCCCGGGGCACCACCACCTTCACCACCGGCCCGACCACCACGACCGCCAGGATCTACTGCTACGCCCGCGCCGGCACCGGCTACGGCTGGTGCGACGACCTCACCCTCGTCGAGAACTGACGAACCCGCCCGACCCTCCCGGCGCCGGCCCACTCCCGGGGTCCGGCGCCGGGCCCGCCCTCACTCGTTCGGCCGGGGCCTCGCGGACCCCGGCCGCGGTCGACGTGCGGCCACCGGGGGTCGCGGCCAGAGTGAGGTGGTGAGCATCCTCGTCCTGCTCGAACCGGAACTCGTCCGTACCACGGCGGTCGGTGCGAGTACCGAGTACGTCGAGAGGGTCCGCACGGTGCACGCGGCCCGGCCCGGCCCGGGGGCGGACGGGGAGCCCGGAGACACGACCTTGTGCGGCATGGCGACCGGCCGGATGCGCCGGGACCCCTACCGGGCACCCGGCGCCGACGCACCGTGGTACCCGCCGGAGTGGAGCACCAGGGTGTGCCCGTACTGCGACCGCTCGCTCCGCACCTGAGGTCCGCCGGCCCGGGCGCACATCCGGACTCCGGGCGGCCACGACAACCCCGCTGTCAGCAGGTCGTGCCGGGCCGCACCGGGGTCAGGGCGGTCAGGTAGTTGTCCACGGCACTGTCGACGCAGGCGTTGCCGCGCCCGTACGCGGTGTGGCCGGGGCCCCTGAGAGTGAGCAGCATCCCGCCCGGCAGCTGGGCGGCCAGGCTCTGTGCGTCCTCGTACGGCGTAGCCGGATCGCCGGTGGTGCCGACGACCAGGACGGGGGGCAGGCCCGCCGCCGTGACCCGGTGCGGAACGGTCCCGCCCTTCGGCCAGGTGCGGCAGTCGAGTTCGGCGAGGGCGGTGGCGGCGCCGAAGACTCCGGACTCCTGCCGGGCGCGGTCGAGGAGGTTCCAGTAGGCCTGCGGGTCGGCGGGGTGCGGGACGTCCAGGCAGTTCACGGCCGACAGCATGGCGTCGGAGTTGTCCGGGACCGGCGCGCCGGTGCCCTCGTCACCGCTGCCGCCCGCCTCCCCACCGGCCAGCTCGGCGAGGGCCGTGCCGTTCCCGCGGTGCGCGCGGCGCAGCGCCTCGGAGAGCGGCTTCCACTGGCTCTCGGGTGTGTACATCGCCTTGGTGAGGGCGTTGTGCAACAGGTTCTGGTCCACGCGCGCGGTGCTGCCGTCGACCTTCAGCGGCTTGCGGGCGGTCGACTCGTACAGGTCGGCGACCAGTCTGCGGATGCCCTCCGGGGAGTCGGCGGGGCAGGCCCGGCCGACCACGGCGGCGCAGCCCTCGGCGTAGTCGTCGACGGCCCGGCGGAAGGCGGCGCCCGAGCGGAGGACCCGCTCCGTCCAGTCCTGGGCCGGGTCGACGGCGCCGTCCAGCACCAGCGCCCGGGCCCGCTGCGGGAAGAGTTCGCCGTACACGGTGCCCAGGTACGTCCCGTAGGACCAGCCGAGGTAGCTCAGCTTCGGGTCGCCCAGCGCGGCCCGCAGTACGTCCAGGTCGCGGGCGGCGTCCGGTGTGCCGACATGGGGGAGGATCCCGGCGCTGCGGGCCGCGCAGGCGGCGGCGGACCGGTCGGCCCCGGTGAGCAGTTCCTGACGTTCGGCCTCGGTGGTGGGCACCACAGCGTTGCGGGCCGGTCCGGCGGGGGAGGGCTCGGCGCTCTGTTCGTGACTCCCGCAGTCCACGGCGGGTTTGCTGCCCGCGACCCCGCGCGGGTCGAAGCCGACGAGGTCGAACCGGGCGCGGACGCGGTCGCCGAACGAGGCGGCCCCGCCCTCCTTGAGGTGGGCGACGCCGGATCCGCCGGGGCCACCGGGGTTGAACACCAGGGAGCCGATCCGTCCGGCCGGGTCGGTGGCGGCCGACCGGACCAGCGGAAGCGTGAAGGTTCTGCCGTCCCCCGGCTGCCGGTAGTCCATCGGCACCGTCAGGGTGGCGCACTGGAGTTCTCCGCACGCTTTCCAGGCCGGTTGCTGCCGGTAGAAGGCGGCGAGTTCCGGGCGGTCGGCCGGTTCTGCCGGTGCGACCGGGGTGACCGACGCGGAGGGGGAAGCGGTCGCGGGCGCGGAGGTGGCGGGTGGTGCCGCCTTCGTGGTCGTCCGGTCCGGGCCGCAGGCGGCCAGGGGGGCGACGACCGCGGCGGACAGGACCAGCGCGAGGGCGGCGCGGCGTGACGCGGAGTGGTTCAAGGGAGGGTGCTCCGAACGCACGAGGGCAGGCCGCGCGGGCCCGCCCGGTGAAGATCGCCGCCCGACGTGAGGGGCGGCTGTCGTCACGCTACGGCGGGCCTCTTCGGGGAGCGTCCCCCCGAGGTCGCCGCCCGGCCCCCCGATCGGCTGAACTCCGCTGCTCCCTGCGGCGTAGCAGCGATGATCACGGGGAGTGACGACGTTGAGATTCCCGGTGGGGCGTGGATTGGGCTGCCGGAGCGGTGTCGTGCACCCGTAGTGGTGGTGCTCGGAGCACGGGGCCGGGGGAGCGGGGAGGCATCGGTCATGCCATCCGATCGTCAGATTGTCTCGCGAAGAATGCTCATGTTCGGGGCCGGGCTGTCGCTCCTCGGGGTGGGCGGGTGCCACGGGAACTTCCGGGGGCCGCTGCGCGGCGAGGAAGCGGCCGCCGCCGCGGAGGGCGCGCCCTCCGCCGGACCGGAGGCCGTACCCGCACCCGGCGCCTCGCCGTCCCCGGTCCCGTCCCCGGTCCCGTCCCCGGTCCCGTCCTCGGTCCCCTCCGCCACGGTGAACCCCGCCCCGACCGCGTCCGCGCCCACGTCCGCGTCCGCGCCCACGTCCGCGTCCGCGCCCACGTCCGCGCCGGCGCCCACGTCCGCATCCGCGTCCGCCCCCGCGCCGAGCGGCGCCGCCTCCGCCGCGGGCACGGCCGCGCCCTCGCCGCGGGTGGTGACCGCGGCCGAGAGCCGGCCGGTCTACGAGCTCGACGCCGCGCGGAAGGTGGTCGCGATCACCGTCGACGACGGCCCCGACCCGCGGTACACCCCGGCCGTCCTGGCACTGCTCGACCAGTACGGGATCCGGGCCTCCTTCTTCCTCATCGGCGAGAACGCGGCCGCGCACCCCGACCTGGTCCGGGAGGTCGCCGCACGCGGCCACCACATCGCGAACCACTCCTGGAGCCACCCCGACCTGAGCGGCCTCTCCGCCGCGAAGGTGCGCGACGAACTCGGCCGCACCTCCGAGCTGCTCGGGCGGCTCACCGGCAGGGCGCCGACCTGGTTCCGCGCCCCGGGCGGCGGCTGGTCGCCGACGGTGCTGAAGGTGGGCGCCGAGCTGGGGATGCGGCCGATGGCCTGGTCCGTGGACCCGCAGGACTGGGCGACGCCGGGGACGGACGTGATCACCAAGCGGCTGGAGAAGGAACTGCGGCCGGGCGCGATCGTGCTCACCCACGACGGCGGCGGAGACCGCTCGCAGACGGTCGCGGCGCTCAGGACCTTCCTGCCGCTGCTGATCGACTCCGGCTACCGCTTCACCGCGCCGCCCGGCTGACCGGTACCGGGCGCGGCCGGTCGGCCCGGGCTCCCGGCCGGCCGGGCCACCGTCCGGAGCCAGGCCCGGGCGGCCCGTGCGGAGGTCAGGTGGACCACGGTCAGGCCGGGGTGGGCGGCCAGCCGTTCCAGGGTCCGCCGCCGGTGCGCGGCGTGGCGGGCCCAGGCCCAGCGGATCGGGTGCTCCGGGTCCAGCCAGTCGCGGAAGCCCTCGCGGTTGCCGTTCCACAGTTCGCGGCGGGTGAGCGCACGGGCCGCCGAGCGGCGCAGGACGCGCTGCATGACGGTGCGTCGGGGCAGGTCGAGCCAGACGCAGGTGTCGGCGCGGGCCCGCAGCAGGTCCCCCAGCTTGCCGGTGTACTGGTCCTCGGTGACCCAGCGCCCGGTCGCCGCGAAGGCCTCGACCTCGGACCGGAACTCGGCGCGCGGGGTCCAACCCGGGCCGTGGTGCAGCGCGTCCAGCTCGTAGCGGGGCAGGTCGAGCAGCGCGGCCAGCCGGGCCGCCGTCGTCGTCTTCCCCGCCCCCGAGATCCCGGCAATGAGCACGCGTTCCACGGTCACCACCCTAGGGGACGCCGGGGCGCCGCCGGGGGCCGGCCGGGGGTCGGCCGGGACGCCGCCGGGTTCGGCCGGGGTCAGCCGGGTTCGGCCGAGCCGGTGAGACGGAGTTTGCGCTGGGCCCGCTGGTAGAAGGTGGTGCGGCCGAGCCGGACGACGCGGGCGGCGGCGGGCAGCATGGTCACCTCGACGACGTCGCCCGGCGTGACCCGGCCGACCAGGCGACCGTCCGCCTCGACGGCGAGGTCCCCGCTGTGCGGCAGGACCTCCAGGTCGAGCCGCTCACCGCTGGAGAGGAAGACCGAGCGGTTGAACGCGGCGTGCGGCGCCACCGGGGTGATCAGCAGCCCCTCCGCGTTGGGGGAGACGATCGGGCCGCCCGCGGAGAAGCTGTACGCGGTGGAGCCGGTCGGTGTGGCGGTGACGATCGCGTCGGCGGTGTACGCCACGAAGGGCTGGCCCTGGACCCGCACGGCGACCGCCGCGGACCGGTGCCCCGGGCTGCGCAGCAGCACGACGTCGTTGAGCGCAGTCTCCTCGACCGTCCCGAAGCGCGCGTGCACCCCGGAGCGCACCTCGACGGTGAAGCGGTGGGCGTCGACGGCGTCCAGCGCGGCGGGGAGCTCCGGGATGTCGACCTCGGCCAGGAAGCCCAGCCGCCCGACGTTGACACCGAGGACCGGCGCGTGGCCCCCGGCCGCGAGCCGCATGGTGCGCAGCATCGTGCCGTCCCCGCCGAGGCTGATCAGCAGATCGGCGCTCGCCGCCATCTCCTCGGCCCCCACCGGGATGGCCTCGCAGCCGATCCGGGACACCTCCGCCGCCAGCCCGAGGACCTTGGTGCCCCGGGCCCGGCTCCAGCGGACCACGGTCTCCACGGTGGGGGCGCTGGTGCGCTCGGGATGGAGGACCAGGCCCACCGTGCCGACGAATCCCATCCGGGTCACCTCGATGTCGGCCGGGGGAACGCTGCTCCCTCCAGTCACGCACACCGGCGCGGGTGCTTCAAGCCCGGGCGCCGCCGGTCGCGGAAGCCGCGCCGGAGTCGGATGGTTGGTAGTCGGACGAGGACGTCCGACGGCTCCGGACCCGATCAGGAGGCAAGTCCGATGGACGACGACCAGCAGGACCGGGGGATCGACCCGTCCGTGCCGCCGAGCGGGGACGGCTGCGTGGAGTGCCTGGCGGGGGACGGGCCGGGGTGGTGGCTGCACCTGCGGCGGTGCGCGGCGTGCGGCCACATCGGCTGCTGCGACTCCTCGCCCTCGCAGCACGGCACCCGGCACGCGAGGGAGGCGGGTCACCCGTTCCTGACCAGCTTCGAGCCGGGGGAGGCGTGGTTCTGGAACATCGAGACCGAGCAGTACTACGAGGGGCCGGAGCTCGCGGCCCCGGCGGCGCACCCGCTCGCCCAGCCGACCCCCGGTCCGCTGGGCAAGGTCCCGGCCGACTGGCAGTCGCACCTGCACTGACCCGGACCCGCCCCGATCCGCTACCCGCCCCGATCCGCTACCTGTCCTGATCCGCCCGGGCAGCTGTCGGCCCGGTTCAGGGCTGCGGAGCGGGCGGTCCGGGGTCCGTGATGCCGCCCGGGCAGGCCAGCCCGTCGACGTCCCAGCCGGCCCTGGCGGCACCGGCCCGGTACGCGGCCTCGTAGAAGCCGAGGACGGCCGCCCTGGGATCGGCCTCCGTCCGGGCCTCCGCGTAGCCGAGGACGGCCAGATGGCTGCCGCCGGCCGCGATCCACCGGGCGGCGGCGGGTGTCAGCGGATCCTCGGCCAGGTGCTCCGGCTCGGGGGCGGTGTAGCAGTAGAAGGCCGGTTCGCCCAGGTCGGCGTCCCCGAACCAGAAGCCGAAGCTGATCAGCTCCCGGGAGTACGCCTCACGGGTCACCGGGTCCGCCGGCCTCGGCCGGTGGAGGGCGCGGCCGGAGAAGCGGGTGTGGGCCAGGTCGAAGGAGTGCCAGAAGAAGTGGACGGGGCTGGCCTTGCCCGAGAAGCGCGCCGAGAACTCCTCCAGCACCAGCGCGACCTGGCCGAGCACCTGCCAGGCCCGGTTCGCCAGGACCGGATCGTACGTCGCGTGCTCGACGTCCTCGGCGAACGGCCGGTCCGTGTCGGGCAGCCGGTAGGGCCGGGGGAACGGCAGCTCCACCCGGATGCCCAGCGCCGCCAGCGTCTCCAGGGTCTGCCGGTGGAACGAGGCGACGGAGTGGCCGGGCAGCGGGAAGGACGCCGTCCTGCCGTCCGCCACGGTGACGACCAGCCGGTGGTCGACGAGGTCGAGGTCGACGGTGAAGACCGGGTTGCCGTCGACCAGTCCCGTCGGCCGGGTGGTGAGCCCGCGCCCGGTGAGATGGAGGGGCACGTTCCACCAGTGGTTGCGCCGTACGCTCGCCGCGAGCCGGATCTTGCCGACCACCTGGGTGAAGCGGTGCAGCGTCTCCTTCGTCTCCCGCCACTCGTCGAGCGGCAGCGCTGGAAAGAGCTCCATCGGGTGTCCTCCTGCCGGTCGGCCGCACTTCCATCATGACCACGCCGGCCCGGACACGCAGACGGGTGGACGGGGTGGACCAGGCTAACCGGGTGGACGGGGCGGATCGGGTGGGCCTGTCGGGCGCCGGGCCGGGTTTGTCGTAGGACCTCCGTACAGTCGTGCTCACACGTGACGACATCCCGGACGGAGCGGAGCACGATGGCGGACAACCGGAGCAGGGCCGAGGTCGGGGCCGGCATCGAGGTCGCGGTCGACGGTGCGGAGCTGGCCGCCGAACTGCACGGCGATCCCGCCGATCCCGCGATCCTGCTGATCCACGGTGCGGGGCACTGTCGCCTCAACTGGCCGGACGGGTTCGTCCGCCGGCTGGTCGCGGGCGGCCGGTGCGTCGTGCGCTACGACGGCCGGGACGCGGGTGCCTCGACGACGTTCCCGGTGGGCGCGCCGCCGTACGCGCTGCCCGACCTGGCGGAGGACGCCGCAGCCGTGATCGACGCGCTCGGGCCGGGGCGCGCCCATGTGCTCGGCATGTCCCAGGGCGCCGCGGTCGGCCAGCTCCTGGCACTGGGTCACCCCGACCGGGTGGCCACCCTCGCCCTCGCCTCCGGCACACCCGGCATCCCGGGGGAGGAACAGCCGGACCTGCCGCCCGTGTCGGACCGGCTCGCCGCCTTCTTCGCGCAGGTAGAGCAGGACGCGCAGGCCGAGCAGGACTCCCGGGCCGCCGGGGAGGTCGCCGCCGAAGCCGCCCTCATCGAGTCCCTCGTCGAGGGCGAGCGCCCGTTCGCCGCCGCCTCGCGTCCGTTCGACGAGGACGGCGTGCGGCGCCTGGCCGCCCGGGTCGTCGCCCACGCGCGCGACATCGCGGCCCAGTCCACCAACCCCTACCTGCTCGACGCCGGTACCCCGTGGCGTGCGCGGCTCGGTGGGATCACCGCACCGACCCTGGTGCTGCACGGCGAGGAGGACCCGCTGTTCCCGCCGGAGCACGGCCGCGCCCTGGCCGCCGAGATCCCCGGCGCCCGGTTCCTCGCCCTGCCCGGCACCGGCCACGAGGTCTTCCCCGAGCACACCTGGGACACCGTTGTCCCGGCCCTCCTCGCGCACACCGCGAACCGGGACGACCCGGCCCGCCCGACCCGCCCGGCCTGAGCAAGGCGGTCGTCCCGGCCGGTCCGGTGCCGGAGGCGGCAGGTTCTCCCGGGGGCGCGGGCCCGCCCCGGCGGGCGTCCTCGGGGCAGTCCCGCGGCGTGGCGGCCGAACGGCGCAGGGGCGGCGGGTGACGGTTCGCCCACGACGTGACCCTCGCCGAGGATGGGGGGACCGGGCGGGCCGGTGTGCGTCCCGGCGGCCCCCGTTCACGGATGACGTTTCACGGATGAGGAGAGTGCCCGTGGTTGCTTCCGCATGCCCGCCCGCACAGCCCGCACAGCCCGCACACCCGCCCGCGCGGCGGCGCGTCGGCCGGTTCGCCGTCGTGCTCCCCGGGGCGGCCGCGATAGCGGTGCTGGTGCCGCTCGGGGCGCCGGGCGCCGCCGCGGCGGCAGCTCCGCCGCCGTTCCCGGTGGCGCGGGCCCTGGACGGGGAGGTGCCGCTGGCCTCGGCCCAGGAGGTCGCGGGACTGTGCGACCGGGGGGAGGGATGCAGCTTCCGGATGTACGACCGGGCCCCGCGCGAGTTCGTGAGCGGGGTGCTGTCGATCGGGAACGCGGCGATCAACTGCACCGGCGACCTGATGGAGATCGACCGCACCGTCACCTTCGTCACCAGCAGCACGGACAACATCGGCGGTCAGATCTCCGGGAAGGCCGCGCTGGAGGGCGGGGTGGACACCACCGTCACCGTGTCCGGGTCGGGCACGCTCACACCGGGGTTCGTGACCGGCACCACCCAGAACGGCCCGAACAAGGACAAGGGCCCGACCACCAAGGACGACGTGAAGAACACCACCGAGGTGACCGGGACGGTGTCCGGCTCGAACGCGTTGCACCTCGGGGCCAAGGCGACCTTCGAGTCCGCGTTCCAGGCCACGTTCTCGCGGCAGTGGCAGGCGGTGACCACCGAGTCGACCAGGGTGGTGTTCACCGTGAGCAACGGCGACGAGATCCAGTTCGGGGTGGTGAACGCGATGTCGCGGGCGTCGGGCGAGCTGAAGGTGAACAACACCGGGAAGCTGATCAAGGACATCACGGTGGACAGCCCGTCGAGCGTCAACGTCAGCTCGGTGGTCGCCCAGACCTTCTCGGTGCCGGACAAGTGCCTGTCGCTGCGGCCCCCCGGCCGGGCCGCGGCGGCGCCGGGCCTGGTCGAACTGCCGCCGGAACGTGCCGAGGGCGCGCGAAGGGCACCGGACGCGGTGTTCGTCCGGACCGCGCGGGGCACCTGGAGCCCGCGGTGAGGCGGCGCCGGGGAGGCCCGGTGGCCCGTGGAGCGATGGTCCTGACGGTGCTGCCGCTCGCGCTGACCGTGCTGGCACCGGGCATCGGCACCGCCGTCGCGGCCGACCCGGCTCCGGCCCCGGAGGAGGACGCGCCCGCGCTGGCCCGCCGCTGCGGGCAGGACTACGACTGCTCGTTCCGGATCATTCCCGGGCTCACCCGCGAGCTGACCTCCGCCGTCGTCTCGGTCGGCAACTCCGCGATCAACTGCACCGACCGGCCGATCGACATCTACCGGACCGTCGTACTGGAGTCGAGCACCACCGACAACATCGCGGGCGAGATCTCCGGCCGGGCGGCACTGGAGGGCACGATCGACAACACGACCGACGTGTCCGGCAGCGTCAGCGGCAGCAACAAGACCGAGATCACCCACACGGACATCACCGCGCCCAGCGACAAGGGTCCCAACTCGGAGATCTCGAACGGTCCCACGGTGGCGGTGTCCGGTACCGCCACCGCGGCCGGGCAGTTGAAGCTCAGCGCGAAGGCCTCGTTCGAGCTCGCGTTCAAGGCGACCTACTCGCACGAGTGGAAGCGCACCAGCACGGAGACCACCCAGGTCAAGTTCACCGTGAAGGCCGGCGACGAGCTCCAGTTCGGCATGGCGAACGCGATGACGCGCACGGTGGGCGAGTTGACGGTCGGCGGCATCGGCAAGCTGATCAAGAACATCGTCGTCGACAGCCCGTCCTCGGTGAACGTGAGCACCGTCGTGGCGCAGACCTTCAGTGCCAGGGACATCTGCCTGACGCTGCGCCCGCCGGGGCGGTCGCTCGCCGGCCCGTCGGACGACGGTCCGGTGGAGGCGGCGCCGCGCACGGACGGCGTGCGGCCCACCGGGCGGTACCGGCTGACGACCGGGGGAGCCTGGGCCCCGCTGGACTGAGCAACGCCACCACGTCGGCCGCCCTCCCCGGTTCCTGGGGAGGGCGGCCGACGTACGAGTCGAGGTCAGGGCGTCAGCAGCACCGACCGGGTGGGCACCCCGGCGGGCGGAGCGTCCAGGGTGAGCAGCCGCTTGTCCGTCCCGGCCCCGTTGTCCGGGGTGCCGGCGGTCGGCCGGGTGGCGCCGCAGCGCTGCAGCTCGGTCTCGGTGAGCGGGCCGGAACGCTGGTAGTAGCGGTCCGGCAGGGAGGCCGAGGGCACGTCGAAGACGGCGTCCAGCCGGTACTTGTTGCGGGCGTTGGTGAAGCTGCCCACCACGCGTTCGCGGGCCGGCTGCACCTCGATCCAGCTCATCTCGCCCGGCTGGATGGTCGGGTTGAGCTGCTTGGTGGTGGTCCGTGCCCAGGTCAGCGGGTTGTTGGTGTTCACGGCCGCGGAGTTGCCGCCCGCGGTACTGAACCCGGCGGCGGCCTGGGCGGCCAGGTTGGGGCGGCTCTGGGCGATGTCGGAGCGGCTGGGGACGAGCGGCGTGCCCTTGAGCGCGTAGTACTGGGTGAGGTTGTCGTACGAGGGCTCGGTGTTCTCCATCCGCCGGTCGTCCACCACGGCGTTGCGGGTGCAGTTGATGTAGACCTCGCCGACGATCCGGGTCTGCCCGTAGTACTGGTAGGAGTACCGGTTGTCGGCGGTGAACACGCAGTTGGTGGGCGAGCCCTCGCAGTCGTCCACCGCGACGCCCGGCTCCAGCGGGTCGTTGCCCCGGTAGGCCTTGGGGCCGGGCAGCTGCTCCTTGCGGATCTTCTGGTCGACCGGTGCGGGGGTCTGCCTGGCGGCCACGTTGGTGATCAGCGGGCCGCAGGAGAGCGAGTTCCGTTGCTCGGCCGAGTCGAAGGACACCATCGGGTTGTCCTCGGTGGCGGTGAACTCGAAGACCCGGCCGCTGGTCCAGTTGGCGGTGCCGACGGTGTCGGTGCCCTTGGTGGTGACGACGGGATCGGGGGCGGGCCCGGTGGTGATCAGCGAGACGTTGTAGGTCTGGCCGTCCTTCAGCTGCTCGGGTGTGCAGCGGCGGTCGACACCCGGGCTGTCGTCCCAGGTCAGGGTGACGCCCGAACCGGCCTTGACCCCCCACAGCCGGGTGCGCATCGTCAGCGCGGCGCCGTTCCAGTTCAGCGCGGCGGCCTGGTAGCCGCGCGGGTGCTGGGCGAGGGACTTGCCGAAGACCACGCCGGTGGTGTCGGGGGACCAGTCGGTGTGTCCGGCGGCGGTGCCGTTGTCGGGGGCGACGGGCTGGGCGAAGGTGCCGTTGGGCACCTGGACGTCCACGGTGTCGGCGGCGCGGGCGGACGGGGTGGCCGGGGCGGCGAGGAGGACGAGACCCGCTGCCGTCGCGGTGGCCAGGACCAGGGGCCGGCGCGCCATCAGCAGAACCACCAGTCGCTCGGCGGGACGACCGCGTCGCCGGGCTTGACGTCCGAGGTCAGCGCGTTGGGCAGGGCGCACAGCTGGGAGGCGGCGTCGTTGGGATTCTGGTCGCGCGGTACCTTGCCGAAGTCGTCCACGGCCTGGGTCTCCTTGGCGATGCCGTCCTTCTCCGTCTTGCCCTCACCGGCCACGCCGGCCAAGCAGTTCCGGTCGGTGGCCGGGCACTTCTCGATCTTCTCCTTGTCGGCGGCGAGGTCCTTGCACTGGGCGTTGTCCTTGGCGTCACCCGAGCAGGGGTCGCTCGACGCCCCGCCCTGCTGTGCCGTCAGTGGAGGGGCGGTCTGCTTGGCCGCGACATTGGTGATCAGCGGCTGGCAGCTGGGCTGCACGGTGTCGAGGAAAGTGAAGGTGATGCGAGGGGTGTCCTCGGCGGCGGTGAAGGAGTAGGTCCGGCCGAGGAACCAGTTCGCCTTGCCGATGGGATCGTTGGTGGCGAAGTCGCCCGCGGTGTTGGCCGCACCCGCGACCGTCACCGTGTAGCGCCGCTTGGCGACGCCCTGGGCGACACAGCTGTCAGGACTGTCGTCCCAGCTGAGGGTCACTGTGGCGCCTGCGCCGACGCCGCGCACCCGGGTGCTGAGCGGAGTGGTCGAGTCCGTGCTGGAGAGGTGCGCGGCCTGGAAGCCTCGCGGGTGTGCCGCGCGGGTGGCGGAGCCGATGCCGCCGCCGGTCCAGCCGTCCACGCTCGTCACCCAGGTCTGGCCGGAGGGAACCGTCGGCGAGGAGAACGTCCCGTTCACCACCACCGCCGGCTGGATGTCCTCCGCCCCTGCGGGGGCGGGTGTGGTCAGGGCCAGCGCGCCACTGACGGTCACGACGAGGAGTCTGGCTCGGTGTCTGCGTGGCACGGGTCCCTCCCGGGGAAGTCGGTTGATCGGACGGCGGGTTGCCGTTCGGGGGAGCAGATGATCATTCGTGGGTCCAGGCGCCATGCTTCGGGTGGCAACTACACCGCGCAACCGCTGACGGCCCGTTAGGGCGACGACGAACGATCGGGCTGGGCCAACAAGGTGGAATGCCGTTCGGAACCGCACGACCGTTCTGATCATGGGGCAGTCATTCCACTGATCCGATCATCGTTCTTCGGCCGTGCGGCCAGGCTGCCGCACGGCCCGGCCCGTGCTGTCCGCGCCCGCGGATCCGCCGCCGCCCCGTCCCCCGAACGTGAGGAAGAGATGCGCCCGCTGCACCGCAAGCTCCGCCGCCTGCCCGTGACCGCCGCGACCGCCGTGCCCGCGGTGGTCGCGAGCCTGACCCTGCTGGGTTCCGTCGCGCTGCCCACCTCCGCCGCCTCCGCGTACGACCTGCGGCTGCGGTCCTGGGGGCTGAACGCCAGCGGCCAGCTGGGTGACGGCACCAAGACCCAGCGGCTCACCCCGACCTCCGTCGTCGGCCTGTCCGGCGCCGAACTGACCTCCGTCGCCGCCGGCGGCACCGGTGGCTCCGCCGGGTCCGGCTTCGGCCTGGCCCTGCTCGCCAACGGCACCGTGGAGTCCTGGGGCAAGAACGACAAGGGCCAGCTCGGCAACGGCGCCACCAGCGCCACCGACGAGTGGGCGGTGCCGAGCCTGGTCGCCGGACTGGGCGGGGTGCAGGCGGTCGCCGCGGGCGGCTCGCACGCGCTGGCCCTGCTGAAGGACGGCACCGTCAGGGCCTGGGGCCTCAACGACAAGAGCCAGCTGGGCGACGGCACCACGACCAACGCCAACCTCCCGGTGACGGTGGCCGGACTGGAGGACGTCAAGGCGATCGCGGCCGGCGACACCTTCAGCATGGCCCTGCTGAAGGACGGCACGGTGAAGACCTGGGGCAACAACGACAAGGGTCAGCTCGGCGTCACCGCCAGGCCGGCCAGCTCCACCGCCGCCGTTCCCGCTCCCACCCCGGCCACCCGCACCACCGCGGTCGCGGTGCCCGAGCTGACCACCGTGAAGGGCATCACCGCCGGTGCCTCGCACGCGCTCGCACTGCTGGCGGACGGCACCGTGATGGCCTGGGGCCTCAACGACAAGGGCCAGCTCGGTGACGACACCGTGGTGAACAAGCCTTACCCGGTCGGCGTCCTGGAGCTCAAGAACGTCACCGAGCTCGCCGGCGGCGCCTCGCACAGCCTCGCCCTGCTCCAGGACCGCACCCTGCGCGGCTGGGGCCTGAACACCAACGGCCAGGTCGGCGACGGCACCACCACCCAGCGCAACACCAGCGTGCCGATCCCCGGTGTCACCGGCGTGACCGGCATCGCCGCCGGCGCCGCCCACAACCTCGCGGTGCTCTCCGACGGCACCGTCCAGGCCTGGGGCCTCAACGACAAGGGCCAGCTCGGCGACGGCACCACCACCCAGCGCAACAACCCGGTGCAGGTGCTGGCCAAGTCCGGCAGCGTCTCCATGGTCGCGGCGCCGTCCAACGGCAGCTTCAGCCTGGCGCGCTGACCCGCGAAGCCCGTCGGTCCCGGTGCCGCCCGCCCCGACGCCGACGCCCGTCCCGTCAACAGAAAGGCAACACATGACGAACTCCCGTACCGCGCCGCGAGGCAGGCTGCGCCCGGCCGTCGCCGCGTCCGTGGCCGCGCTGACAGCGCTCGGTCTGGCCGCCGTGCCCGTCGGCAGCGCCCACGCCCAGGAGAAGCGCCTCAAGTCCTGGGGCAACAACCGGTCCGGCCAGCTCGGCGACGGCACCTGGACCGACTTCCGCACCACCGCCACCACCGTGCTCGGGCTGACCAGCGCCGAGGTGGTCAAGATCGCCGCCGGTGGCGCGGGGCCCACCAACGGCCACGGGCTGGCGCTGCTGACGGACCGCACCGTGCAGTCCTGGGGCTCCAACAACTCCGGCCAGCTCGGTGACGGCTCGGTGTTCGGCCACAACGCCCCCGGCCAGGTGGTCAACCTCTCCAACGCCACCGACATCGCCGCCGGCGGCGCCCACAGCCTCGCCCTGCTCGCCGACCAGACCGTGGTGGCCTGGGGGAAGAACAACTACGGCCAGCTGGGCAACGGCACCAACGCGGACAGCAGCGTCCCGGTCCGGGTCGAGGGACTGAACAAGGTGATCGCGATCGCGGGCGGCCTCAACCACAGCATCGCGCTGCGCGAGGACGGCACCGTCTGGGCCTGGGGATACAACATCAACGGGCAGCTGGGCGACGGGACTTCCGCCAGTCGCAACGTGCCCTCCCCGGTGACCAACCTGACCGGCGTCACCCGGATCGCCGCCGGCTGCAACCACAACCTCGCCCTGGTCGGACCGCCGAGCGGTCCGGGCAAACCCACCAGCGGCAACGCCGTGAAGGCCTGGGGCTACAACGCCACCGGCCAGCTCGGCGACAACAGCACCATCAGCCGCTACACCCCGGTGGACACCCAGGGCATCTGGCTCGGCGGCGTCTCCCAGATCGCGGCCGGCTGCAACCACAGCCTCGCCGTGACCGACAGCGACAACCGCCTCAAGGCCTGGGGACAGAACACCTCCGGCCAGATCGGCGACGGCACCACGGACTACCGGATCACGCCCGTGCCCGTCCCCGACATCAAGGGCGTGCAGCTGGTGGGCGGCGGCCGGGAGCACACGATCGCCCTGCTCGGGGACAACACCGTCCGCTCCTGGGGGGCCAACGGCTCCGGCCAGCTCGCCAACGGCACCACCACCGACAGCAGCACCCCGGTCCTCTCGCTCACCGCGCTGACCGGCGTCGACAAGATCGCCGCGCCCGTCGGCGGGGACTTCAGCCTCGCCAACTGAGCTCCCTCAACGGCGACTTCGACATCCCCGCTCGAGGTCCGGCGGCGCTGTGTTCCGAGCCGACGAGCCCCGGCCGCGGGGCGGCGGACCCTTCGAGGTCCGCCGCCCCGCGCTCCGGCCGGTCAGGCCGCGGCCCTCGCGTAGGTGAGGAAGACGGTGCCGCCGGGCAGCACCGTGTGGTCGGTGAGGGCGAAGGTCCGGGGGCTCACCCCGGCCTTGCCGGCGAACACCGGTACGCCCGCCCCGACGGTGACCGGGTTGACCTTGAGCACCAGCTCGTCGATCTCCGGGTAGAGGGCGCCGGCCAGCTCCGCGCCGCCCACCAGCCAGATCCCGCCGCCCTCCTCGGCCTTGAGCTCCCGGACCCGGGCCACCGGGTCGGTGGACACCAGCTCGACGGCCGGGGCCGGCGCCTCGGTGAGGGTGCGGGAGAAGACCAGGTGCCGCAGGTGCGGATAGGCGTCGGCGACACCGGCGTCCAGACCGATCTGGTAGGAGCGGCGCCCCTCCAGCACGGTGTCGAAGCGGGTGCCCGTCGCCGTGATGCCCAGGGCCTCGCGGGCCGGGCCCGGCAGCGTCTCCGGGTAATGGGCGATCAAGTGCTCCAGGTAGTCGGGGGTGACGGTGAAGAACCCGTCCGGCCCGGTCGGGTCGCCCCCGTCGGGACCGGCGATGAACCCGTCCAGGGTGGTGGCCACGAAGTAGGTCAGCTTGCGCAAGGTGATCATCCTTCAAGAGCGTAGTAGTGCAGGCTGTCGTCGGAGGAGGTCCTCCGCAGCCCGGCCTTCTCCAGCACCCGCTGCGAGGCGGTGTTGTCGTGGGTGGTGTCGGCCAGCGCCCGCCGGACGCCGCCCTCGGCGAACCCCCGCCGCAGCAGGGCCAGCAGCGCCTCGGTGGCGTAGCCCCGGCCCTCGACCTCGGGCGCGACGCCGTAGCCCAGCCCGACCGCCCCGTCCGCGTCCGGCGGGCCGAAGAAGCCGATCCCGCCGATCACCTGGTCGTTGCTCAGCAGCTCGATCAGCTGCGGCTCGAACAGCGGCTCGGTCCGCGGCGCCGCGAGGAACATCCGCGCCACCGCCCGGTCGTCCTCCCGGGGGAAACCGGGGCTCCAGCCGCTGACCGGCCGGTCGCCGGCCGCCACCCGCCCGGCTTCCTCGGTGGTGTACGGGCGCAGCCGCAGCCGCGCCGTCTCGATACTGAACGTCATTTTTGCTCCGTGTCGCGGCGATTGTCCCCGTGGGGCCGGGTCGAACAGGTACGACGGTAGGCGAGGCGTCCCTACCGGTGAATCGGTCACCACGACCCAATGCGAGGTCCCGGGTCGTACACCCGTCCGGTTAGACTCCCCGGATGCTCTACGGTCGGGCCGCGGAAGAAGGCCAGCTCAGAAGTCTGCTCCGGCGGGCGGCGGAGGGTGCCAGCGGTGCCCTGGTCGTCCACGGCGAGGCCGGTATCGGCAAGACGGCGCTGCTGGAGCACCTCGCGGCCGAGGCCACCGGTGCCTCCTCGGACGGCGCTCGGGGCCGGGCGGCCGGTGCGGCGGGCGCGAACGGCCGGGCCCCGGCCCGGGTGCTGCGGACCACGGGCATCGAGGCCGAGACCGAACTCCCCTTCGCCGCCCTGCACCAGCTGCTGCGCCCCGCCCTGGACCGGCTCGGTCTGCTGCCGGCGCCCCAGGCCGAGGCGCTGCGGGCGGCGTTCGGACTGGCCGCGCCCACCGGCCAGGACCGGTTCCTGACCGGCCTCGGTGTGCTGACGCTGCTCTCCGAGTACGCGGGCGAGAGCCCGCTGCTCTGCCTCGTCGACGACGCCCAGTGGGTGGACCGGGCCTCCCTGGACGCCCTGGCCTTCGCCGCCCGGCGGCTGGACTCCGAGGGGGTCGTGATGGTCTTCGCGGTCCGCGAGCCGGTCCCGCTCGGTCTGCCGGAACTGCGCCTCGACGCCCTGGACCGGGAGGCGGTCGCCGCGCTGCTGGCCGAACACGCGGGCCCGGACCTGCCCCCGCACGTACGGGAACGGGTCGCGGCCGAGGCCCGCGGCAACCCGCTGGCCCTGATCGAACTGCCCCGGGCGCTCAGCGAGGAGCAGCGGACCGGGCTGCTCGGCCCGCTGCCCGCGGCCCCGGCGGACGCGACCCCGGCCAGCCGGGTGACGGCCGCGTTCGGCGCCCGCCTGGGGCTGCTGCCGGAACCCACCGGGGCGGCGCTGCTCGTCGCCGCCGCCGACGACATCGGCGACCTGGGCGTGGTGCTGACCGCCGCCGGGGTCTCGGCGGCCGCGCTCGAACCGGCCGAGACCGCCGGGCTGATCCGCCTCGACGGGACCGCGCTGACGTTCCGCCACCCGCTGGTGCGGGCCGCCGCCTACCGGGGCGCCACCCTGGCCCGCCGGATCGCCGCCCACCTCGCCCTGGCCGAGGCCCTGACCGGCGCCGAACACGCCGACCGCCGGGCCTGGCACCGGGCTGCCGCCAGCACCGGCCCGGACGAGGCGGTGGCCCGGGAGCTCGACGCCGCCGCCGAGCGGGCCGGCGGCCGCCAGGGGTCGGCGAGCGCCTCGGCGGCCCACGAGCGGGCGGCCCAGCTCAGCCCCGACCCGGCCGACCGCCGCCGCCGACTGGTCGCCGCGGCCCAGGCCGCCGCGGACGCCGGCCAGTTCCAGCGCGTCGCCGTGCTGCTGCGGCGCGGCGGGGAGGACGACGACGGCGCGGCGGGGAACGCCGAACTGGCCCGGGTGCGCGCCGCGCTGGAACTCAACGAGGGCTCGGCCGCGCGTGCGGTCGAGGTGCTGCTCGCGACCGGGGACGCCGGACCGACGATCCTCACCGAGGCCTTCCACGCCGCCCGGTCGGCGGGCGATCCGGGCCTGCTCGAGCGGATCCGGGCCCGGGTGGCGGCCGCGCCCGCGGACCACCCCGCCACCCTGGGCGCCCTGGCGGCCGTGTACGGCGGCGAGCCGGTGGCGGCGGAGCGGTTCGGGGCGGTGGCGCGCGACGCCGGCACCCTCTTCAGCGAACGCTTCCTGGCCGCCGACGCCGTGCACACGCTGGCCGAGTACGGGACGGCCCGCGAACTCGCCGAACTGCTGCTCGCCCACTGCCGCTCCCACGGCCTGCTCGGCTGGCAGGCCACCTGTCTGCACCTGCTCGCCGAGACGCACCTCGCCCGGGGCGAGCTGCGGCCCGCCGCCCGCGCCGCCGAGGAGGGACTGACCATCGCCGGGTACGCCGGCCTGGACCACCGCGCCTGCTACCTCCGGGCCACGCTCGCCACCTGCGCGGCCGTCGAGGGCGACGAACCGCGCTGCCGGGAGCTGGCCGGCGCCGCCCTCGACCACGCCCGCGAGCACGACCTCGGCACCGCCGCCGTTCAGGCCCGGCGTGCCCTCGCCCTCGCCGACCTCGGCGCCGGGGACGCGGCGGCGGCCCTCGCGCACCTGGACGCGGCCGACCGGTACCCGGACGGACCGCCGGTGCTGCACGCCCTCGTGCTGCCCGAACTGGTCGAGGCCGCGGCCCGCGCGGGCACGGCCAGGCCCGGGGCCGCCGAGCGGCTCGGGCGCTGGGCCGAACAGTGCGGCAGCCCGGCCGCCCTCGCCGTGGCCGCCCGCTGCCGGGCCCTCACCGCCGACGACGAGTCCGCCGAGGAGGAGTTCCTCGCCGCGGCCGCCCACGGCGAGCGCGCCGGCGGAGGCCTGGAGCTGGCCCGGACCCAGCTGCTCCACGGCGAGTGGCTGCGCCGGCGGCGGCGCCGCTCCGACGCGCGGCGGGTCCTGCGGCAGGCCCTGGAGGCCTTCGAGAAGGCCGGGGCCCGGCCCTGGGCGGAGCGCGCCCGGGCCGAACTCCGGGGCACCGGTGAGGTGATCGACGCCACCAGTGCCACCGGTGTCCCGCTCGGGCGGCTCACCCCGCAGGAGCGCGAGGTGGTACGGCTGGCCGCGGCGGGCCGGAGCAACCGCGAGATCGCCGCGCAGCTGTTCCTCAGCCCGCGCACGGTCGGGCACCACCTCTACCGGGCCTTCCCCAAACTCGGCGTGGCCTCCCGCGACCAGCTGGCGGCGGCCCTGGCCGGCTGAGCCGGTCCGCGGTCGGCCCGCGGTCGGCCCGCGGTCGGGCTCCCGGGCCGACGTCGCCCCGCCGTTGCCCCGTTGTCGGGCTCCGGGCCCGCCGTCGCCCCGGTCGGCCGGTCGGCCGGTCGGCCGGGCTTCCGGGCCGACGCCGTCAGGGACGCCCGTGCTGGAAGCGGGCGTTCAGGGCCTCGGGGTCGAGGATCGGTGCCGGGTAGTCGGCGCCGAACAGCCAGGGCCGGTGGACGGAGGGGCCCGGCAGATGGGCGAGTTCGGGGACCCAACGCCGCACGTAGGCGCCGTCGGGGTCGTAGCGGTCGGCCTGGCGCAGCGGGTTGAGCACCCGGTTGGGCCGGGTGTCGGTGCCGGTGCCGGCCACCCACTGCCAGTTGAGCTGGTTGTTGGCCACGTCGCCGTCGACCAGCAGGGAGAGGAAGTGGGCGGCGCCGACCCGCCAGTCCAGGTAGAGGTTCTTGGCCAGGAAGCTCGCGGTCAGCAGCCGGGCACGGTTGTGCATCCAGCCCTCGTGGGCGAGCTGGCGCATCCCGGCGTCGACGATCGGGTAGCCGGTGCGGCCCTGCCGCCACGCCTCGGCCTCGGCCTCATCGTGGTGCCAGCGGTCGTCCCGGTCGCGGTAGTCGCGCCGCGCCGCGTCGGGGCGGGCGGCCAGCACCTGGTGGTGGAAGTCCCGCCAGACCAGCTGCCGGACGAACGCCTGCGCGCCGGGACCGTCGTGCCGCAGGGCGCGGGTGACGAGTTCGGTGGGGGAGAGGCAGCCGAAGTGCAGGTAGGGGGAGAGCCGGGAGGTGTCGTCCGCCGCCAGGTCGTCGTGGATGTCGGCGTAGGCGTCGATGTCCCACCGGCGCCAGCGGGCCCGGGCCGCGCTCTCGCCGCCGGGCAGCAGGCCCGGGGAGGTCGCGCCGTCCACGAGCAGCGTGTCGCTGCGGACGCCGTCCGGGGTGGCGAGCGCCCTGGGGGCGTTGAGGACGGTGCGGCGGGGGGCCGCCTGCCAGGCGCGGTGGTAGGGGGTGAAGACCGCGTAGTGGTCGCGTCCGGCCGGGGTGACCCGGCCCGGCGGGAGCACGGTGACGGAGGCGTCGTGGACGTGCAGCCGGTCGCCGAGGAGCTTGCGCAGGTGCTCCTCGCGACGCTGGGCGAAGGCGGTCACCCCGGCGGCGACGTGCACCGTGGCGGCGCCGGTCTCGGCGGCGACCCGCGCCGTCTGCTCGGGGGCCTCGCCCCGGCGCACGGTCAGCCGGGACCCGATCGCGCGCAGCGAGACGTCCAGATCGGCGAGGCAGTCGGCCAGGAAGGCCTGCCGGTTGGGCGCGGCGAAGCCGGCGGCCTCGACGGCGGGGTCGGAGACGAACAACGGGACGACCTGATCGGCCGAGGTGCGCGCGGCGTGCAGCACGGGGTTGTCGTGCAGGCGCAGGTCCTGGGTGAACAGGGCGATCGATACGGTCACGGGTGGTGCCTCGCAGGTGGTGCGGTCGGGGTTCCGGGCTTTGGGTGCGGGCTTTCGGTGCGGGCTCTCGGCGTCGGCCTTCGGTGCGGGGCTCCGGCGCAGGCCCCCGGTACCGGGCTCCCGGTGCCGTGCCCTCGGCTGCCGCCGTCCTGAGCGGGCGTCAGGCCGTGATCGCCTCCTCCAACAGGTCGACGGCGCCGGCGAGGGTGCGGGGCGTCGCGGCCTCGGCCGGGGCCCCGGTCCGGCCCCAGCCCGGACCGGCCGCGACCACCGTCGCCCGGCCCCGGGAGCCGCGCGGGCCCCGCACCCCGGCGCTCACCTGGCGCACCAGCGCGAGGTCGGCGGTCTGCCGGTCCTGGGACCAGATCATCACGGCGCCCGGCCCCAGCCGGTGGACGGCGTCGAGCAGCGCGCGGGGCGGGACGGCCGCGCCCAGCATCCGGAACGGGAGGGCGCGTTCGGTCAGCGCCGCCGCCGTGGCCTCCAGCGGCAGGGTGTGCTGCTCGCCCGGCGTCGCCGCCAGCAGCACCGGCCGCACCGGCCGGACCCGGACGGCCTGTACCGCCACCCCGCGCAGCACGCTGGAGACGTGCCAGGACAGCAGGTGCTCGACCTCGACGTACTGCTCGCCGTCGACCGCCCACTTGCGCCCCACGGCCTGAAGGGCGGGCATCATCACCTCGGTCCAGGCGTCGACCACGCCGAGCCGTTCGACGGCCCCGCGCAGGATCCCGGTGACCTCCGGCGCGTCCATCCGCACCGCGGCGCGGGCCAGGCCGCGGCACTCGGGGCTCACCGTCCCGACCCGCAGCGTCCGGCTGCCGCCGGGGGCACGGCCGGCCCTGGTGTCCTGGGGGCCGGTGCCGTCGGGACCGGAGTCCCCGGTGCTGGTGTCGTCGGTGCCGGTGTCGTCGGCGGGACCGGTGTCCCCGGCCCCGCGCCGGGCCAGGGCGGCGCGGGCGGCCTCGCCCGGCGGCACGCCCCTGGCCGTCAGCCGGCACATCGCCTCCAGGACGGCGATGTCCTGCGGGCTCCAGCGGCGGTGGTGCCCGGCCCGGCGGTCGGCGGGGCCGATGCCGTAGCGCCGCTCCCAGGAACGGACGGTCGTCGGTGACACCCCCAGGCGCCGGGCGACCCCGCCGGTGGGCAGACCGGGCTCGTCGTCGGCCCCGGTGTCCTCGTGCGGGGCTCGCGGCGTCACCACGCCCAGGACCTCCGCCCGGTGCGGTCCGCGCGGCGCGCCGGGACGGCGGTCGCCGGTGGCTCCCTCCCGGGGCGGCCGGGGCGCGGCGCGGGCGCGGCCGGGGGTGGGTCGCCCGGGGCGAGCGGTCGGTGGGGCGCCATGCTGTCCTCCCGCGGAGCGGACGGTCCGGGCGCCGGTGCACTCGGCGCCGATCTTGCGGCCGGTCGGCGATTCTACGATCGCGGCGGCCCGGCCCGGTGCTGCCGCCGCCGTGCTCGTGGCGTCGCGACGGGCGGAGGGACGGGCGGAGGGACGGGCGCCGGGGCGGGCCGAGGGAAGGACGGCGGGGCGGCGGTCGGCGACGCGGCCCGCGACGGCGCCGGGGTCCTGGCCGGGCCCGGCGCCCGGGCCGAAGGCGTCCCGCAGGTGCCGCAGGCCGTCGCGGACCCGGGTCTTGACCGTGCCGAGCGGCACCTCCAACCGGTGCGCGATCTCCCGCTGCGAGTACCCGCCGTAGTAGGCCAGGACCACGGCCTCGCGCTGCGCCGCGCTCAGCCCCGCGAGCGCGGCGCGCACCCGCACCCGGTCCAGCGCGCGCACCGCCTGCTCCTCCGGCGGTTCGCACCCCGCGGCCGGTTCCGGGAGGGCGAGGCGCCGCTCCCGGTCGGCCGCCGCGCGCGCCGAGCGGACGCGGTCCACGGCGCGGTGGTGGGCGATGGTCAGGACCCATGCGAGCACCGTGCCGCGCTCGGGCCGGTAGGCCGCCGCGGTGCGCCACACCTCCAGCAGCACCTCCTGGGCGACCTCCTCGGCGTGCGCCGGACAACGCAGGGTGCGCAGCGCCGTCCCGTACACGGGCCCGGCCACCGCGCGGAACAGCAGCTCGAAGGCCGCCTCGTCGCCCCGCGCCGAGAGCGCGAGAAGACGGCGCAGTTCCCCGGTTGCCGCCCCGCCCGGCCCGGGGCCGGGGGCGTCCTCGCACACCTGCGTTCGCGGACTCACCCGTCCACCGTGCAGCGATCGGCCCCGCCGGGCCCACTCGCATCGTTTGTGCATCGCTTTCGGAAGGGGCTCAGGGGCTCGGACGGGTCCGGACGGACTCGAACGGACTCGGGAAGGCTCGGACGGGCTCGGGCAGGCTCGGCCGGGCTCAGACGGGCTCAGACGGGCTCGGCCGGGCTCAGACGGGCTCGGGCGTGGCCGCCCCGCGCGGTCGGCTCCGCGGGCCGCCCGCCAGGTCCGCCGCCACCTCGCGGGCCGCCCGGGCCCCCGAGGCCAGCGCCCCCTGCACCGAGGCCGTCGCCCGGTGGTCCCCGCACACGTAGCGGCCCGGCGCGAAGCGTGTCGTCCGGCTGAGCGGGAGCGGCGCCGGCCCGGCCGGCAGCGCCTCGGCGATCCGGTACGCGGCGAGCGGCTCCCAGCCGGACACGTCCGCGCCGTACAACGCGCCCGCCCGCCGCCGGACCGCGCCCTCGTCGGCCGCCGTGCCCGGCACCGACGTCGACACCAGCGCCCGCCCGTCGGGGGAGCAGCCCGGGACCACCTCGGACAGCACGACCGTGTTCAGCACCGGCCCGTCGGTGTCCACGACCAGCGTCGGTCCGTCCAGCGGACTCACCGGTGCCGCGTGGTAGAAGGTCGTGACCGCCCGCGCGGCGGGTACCTCCAGACCCGGCAGCAGCCGGGCGGCCGCGCCGGCCCCGGTCGCCACCACCACCGTCCGCGCCCGCACCCGCGCTCCGTCGGCGAGCACCACACCCTCCGCCGTCAGCCGCTCCACCGGCGCGCCGCAGACCAGCTGCCCCGGCGGCAGCCCGGCCGCGAGCTGCCGGGGCACGGCCCCGATGCCCTGCTGCGGCAGGCACAGGCTCCCGCGCAGCATGCTGCGCCACACCAGGTGGAACATCCGGCTCGACGTCTCCAGCCGGTCCTCCAGGAACACCCCGGCCAGGAACGGCCGCAGCACGCCCTCGACGGTGCGCCGCGAGACGCCGGCCCGCCGCAGTGCCCGCGCGGTGCTGGTCTCCGGGAACCGCTTCAGCAGGGCGGCGGGCAGGGCCGCGTCGCACAGCCCCAGCAGCCCGAGCGCCGCCAGGTCGCGCGGGGGCAGTACCCGGCCGCTCAGCAGGTCCAGGGCCCGGTCCGGGCGGCGGGTCGGGTCCAGCAGAAGGCGCGACCGTCGGCCGTCGGCGAGCAGCATGCCGGGCGTGAACGGGTGCAGCCGCAGCGCGGCGAGGTCGAGGCGGCGCCGGACCTGCGGGTACGCCGTGTTGAACACCTGGAAGCCCCGGTCGAGGCGGAATCCCCGCACCACGTCGGTGCGCATCCGCCCGCCCACGTCCTCGGCGGCCTCCAGGACCAGCGCCTCGTGCCCCGCCGCGGTCAGGTCCAGCGCGCAGGCCAGTCCGGCCGGGCCGGCTCCGACCACGATCACCTCGGCCGACTCCGGCAGCGCCGGTGCGGTCGGGTCCTGCTCCGTGCGGTGCGTCATCGTTCGTCCTCCTGTGCGGTCCGGTGGTCGGGGACGGTTCGGAGCACGGCGACGGCCGGATGGGCCGGGGGCGGGCGGCCGGGCATCAGTCGAGGTCGACGGTGAGGACGTCGTCCTCGCGGGAGAGGTGTTCGATCGTGACGGACCCGGTGGCGGCGTCGTAGGCGCCGGTCCCCCCGGTGACCGCGAACAGGTGGGACCAGCGGCGCGGAGCGACCAGGACCTCGGTCAGGGCGGGCAGTGGCCGTGCGAAGGCGGTCGAGGCGGTGAGCATGCCGTCGGCGAGGAGCAGGACCAGCGAGGCGAGCACGAACGCCCCGTCCGGCCCCACGGTCACCGGGGTGCACTGCGCACTCTCGGTGCCGGCCGGCTCGCCGTCCGCGTCCCGAAGCTCGTAGTGGACGAAGTAGGGCGTGCCGGGTACGAGCACGTCCGGGATGTCGGCGGCCGTGCGCTTCCCCGTGAGGACGAGCTGCCGCGCCGTCGGCCGGCCGCTGCCGGCCCGGGGGCCCGCGGCGCGGGCGGCTACGGCCGGCGCGGTGGCGGTCCCCGCTCCGGCCACCGCCAGTGAGGTGAGGCGGAGCGCGTTCCTGCGGTCGATGGTCATACCGGGCTCCCGGGCGCTCGCCGTTCGGTGGGCACGGGGTGTGCGCCACCGGTTGACGGATCACCGGGCGGAGCGGTCGGTCACCGCTCCGGTGACCGCATTCGCCGGAACGGCCGATCGGGGCCGCCGTCAGTCGACGTGCAGGGTGAGCGCGGCGGTGTGCAACTGCCCCGACGTCTGGAACTGGAGGAAGACCCGCCAGTTGCCCGGCTCGGGGAACAGGGCCTGGAAGGTCAGCTCGGGCCCGCCGTGGTCGCCGTCCACGGTGCCCGCCGGGTGGAGGTGGGCCATCGCGAGATCGCCCTCGTGGAAGGCGCTGAGGTGGGCGTAGGCGTCCAGGTAGGGCTGGAGGTCGCGGACCGGGCGGCCGTCCCGGCTGACGACGGCGGTCAGCCGGTGCGCCCCGGCCGCCGGGCGCGCGGTCAGCGCAACGGTGTAGCCGTCGGCGGTGGCGGTGGCGCCCGGTGCGGGCAACGGCACCGGGGCGGCCTCGCCCGGCACCGTCACGGTCCGGCTGAGCACCAGTTCGGCGGCGTGCGGGCCGGTGTTCGGGACGAAGTCGGCGTACAGCCGCCAGTTGCCCGGGGCGAGGGCGGCGAGGCCGGCGGTCCAGGTGCCGTCCTCGGCCAGGTCCGGGTGGAGGTGCTGGAAGCCGGTGAGGTCGCTGCGGATCGCGTAGAAGTGCAGCCTCTTGGTCTGGTGGACGGCGAAGTCGGTGACGGGGGAGCCGTCCGGACCGGCGACGGTGAACCGGAGGTCCGTCGGCCGCCCGGTCGTCGGCCCGGGGTCCGCGAGGTCCAGTCGGTAGCCGTTGCGCTCGGCGGCGAGGCCTGCGGCCGCGAGGTCCGGGGAGTCACCCGACAGCCCCGCCGTCCCTGCCATGCCCGGCATCCCCGCCATGTCGGCCGGGCCGGGTGTCCCCGTGCCGGCGGCCGAGGGCGCCGGCGGGACGGTCAGCGCCATCCCGAGCACGAGCAGCACGGGCACGCAGGACGCGAGCAGCCAGCGGCGGGCGAGCGGATGCGCGAGTGGTCCGGTGAGGGACGGGCGGGCGGTCGGTCGGTCGGGCTGAGCGGTCATCGGCGGATCTCTCCCGGGGCGGGCACGGTTCGGCGGCTGTCGGGTCCGGAGCCAGGGGGGCCGGACCCGGCACCCGACCAGGAGACCGCCGCGGGCGCGCGCGATAACCGAAATCTCCGCGCCCGCGACCTCCGTCGCGGCGGAGGAGTGCGCCCTACTCGCCCCAGGGGCAGGACGCGGCGGCGCGCTCCAGGGAGGTCACGCCGTCGGTGCGTCGTTCGCGGAGCAGCTCGCCGCCGAGGGAGTAGCGGGGTGCGGCGGCCTCGGACCGGGCGGCGCGTTCCACGATCGCGTCGACGAGGGTGCGGACCATGTCCAGACGGGGGTGGGCGGCGTGGATCCGCGGCGCCCAGGCGGCGACGAGGTCCGCGTTGCGCCCGAAGTCCGCGCCGACGCCCTCGCGGGTGAGGTGGCAGAGCAGGCCGCGGCGCTCGGCGATGCCGGGGGAGGTGTGCAGGGCGATCGCCTCCCACACCCGGTCGACGTCCTTCTCGGGGACGTCGTGGCGGCGCAGCAGTTCGGCCGCCAGGTCGGCGCCCTCCACCTCGAACCGGGCTTCCCCCTTGGCGAGTTCGCCGGCACCCAGGTCGTGCAGGACGGTCGCGGCGAACAGCAGGTCGCGGTCGTGGGCGGCGTCGTCCAGACAGCCCAGACGGGCGGCGATGAGCTCGGCGAACAGGAAGCTGCGCACGCTGTGGTTGACCAGCGCGGGGCTCTCGGAGGCCCGCGCGGTGGCGAGCACGGCCTCGGCCAGCGGGCCGGTCGGCAGGTCGAGCGAGAAGGAGTCCATGTCCGCAGGTTATGGAGCCGGACCGGGCCGCCACAGTGGCACGGGTGCCGATCAGCGCTAGGATCGTGCCATGATCGAACCGCCGCCGGAGCCGCACCGGATCGCGGTGCTGACCCTGCCCGGGGTGATGCTGCTCGATCTCGGCATTCCGGTGCAGGTCTTCGGTTCGGACCCGCGCTACCGCGTCACCGTCTGTACCGATCCGTCGGCCGGACCGGTCCTGGGCGACGGGGTCGGCCTCGTCACCTCGGCCGGACTGGAGGCGCTGCGGGACGCCGACACCGTCGTCGTCCCGGGCTACCAGGACGCGGAGGCGCCGCTTCCCGGCACGGCGCTGGCGGCGCTCCGCTCGGCGAGCGCGCGCGGGGCGCGGCTGGTGTCGATCTGCACCGGGGCGTTCACCCTGGCGGCGGCCGGGCTGCTGGACGGCCGCCCCGCGACCACCCACTGGCGGGACGCCGCCGCGCTGCAGCGCCGCTACCCGCGGATCGACGTCCGGCCGAACCTGCTCTTCGTCGACGACGGCGACGTCCTCACCTCCGCCGGAGTCACCGCCGGGGTCGACCTCTGTCTGCACATCGTCCGGCGCGACCACGGGGCCGCCGCCGCCAACGCCCGCGCCCGGGCACTCGTCGCGCCGCCCCAACGCCCGGGCGGCCAGGCCCAGTTCGTCGAACGTCTCCGGCCGGACGCGCGCGGGGACGAACTCGCGGGGATCCGTGCCTGGATGCTCGGCAACCTCGCGCTGCGGCAGAGCGTCGACGAACTCGCCCGGCGCGCGCACATGTCCCGCCGGACGTTCATCCGTCGCTTCCAGCAGGAGACGGACAGCTCCCCGATGGCCTGGCTGACCGCCGCCCGCCTCGACCTGGCCCGCGAACTCCTGGAGACGACCCCGACCCCGGTCGAACAGGTCGCCCGCCTCAGCGGCCTGGGCAGTCCCGCGGCCTTCCGCGCGACCTTCCACCGCCACCTCGGCACCTCCCCGGCGGAGTACCGGGCCACCTTCCGGTCATAACGCCCGACGGCGGGCCGGAGGAAACGGCCGGGTCGAATTCCGGATTTCGGAGGCCGGAAATCGGCGCAATTCCGCCGACGGGTCCGGCCGTTTTCTCCCGGTCCCGCCGAAGGGCGGATTCTCCGGTTGGCGGTGCTGTGCCCGGAGTGTCCGCGTGCCGCTCTTTGCCGAGACTTTCCGTAGCCAGGTCTGGACCATGCGTAATGGCGGTGGAAGAGTGGGCCGCGCCAACGGGGGGCACGAGCCGCCCCGACGACTTTCCAGGGGGAAATCATGCGAATCGGTACCCGTGCGCGCGCGGCCTCGGCGGCGGCCGTGATGGTCGTGGCCGGGCTCTCGTCCGTCATGGTCGGAGCCGGTTCCGCCCAGGCCGCGGCGGCGAGTTGTCCCGCCGGCGGCCAGGTGCTGGGCCCGATCCAGAACATCTCGGTGGGCTCGCAGACGATCGGTAAGTTCTATCTCGGCTGGGACTGCCGCGGTGCCTACACCGAGGTCAATCTGTGGAACACCAACTACGTCAACAACTGGAGCAACGGCCAGGTCACCGTGAAGTCCAGCTCGAACTACTCGGTGAACAGCAACCGGCCGGTCGCGAACGCCGGCACGTACTGGTTCGATGCCGGTTTCATTGCGGTGACCGGGGTTTCCAACACCCGCCTCTACAAGGGCAACTGGAACTTCACGGCCTACGGGCACTCGTGCTCCGGCGAGACGCCGACATGGAACTTCTCCAACGGCAGTTACAGCACCGCGGACATGTTCTCGCACTGCAGCTGACACCGTCCGGGCCGGGGGCGGCCCCGTTCCTCCGGGACGGGGCCGCCCCGCACGTGCGACCTGGGCGATCGTCCAGTCCGGACGGCTCCGGCCGGTGTGCCGCTCCAGTCGTTCCCGCCGGGCGGCGTTGGTGAAATACGGGGGTCGATCCGTCGAGGACACCGGCGGCTTGCGGGACTCGTCCCTCCTGGCGCCGGCGGCCGCGCACGTCCGGAAGGAACCCGAACCCCGTGATCCACCGCTCCGCCCGCGCCACACGTCCCGCCCGCCCCGCCCGCCGAGTCCTGCTCGGCCCGGCTCTCGTCCTCGCCCTGTGCGCCACCGGCTGCGCGGCCTCGTCGGGCACGCCGACGGTCACCGGCGCGCCCGCCGGAACGGTCACGAGCACGGGCACCGGCACGAGCACGGGCACCGGCACGAGTACCGGCAGCGTCACGAGTACCGGCACCGGCGCCGCGTCGTCCGCCCCGGCCGTGCCGCTGAAGCCGGGCGAGGTGCGGGTCTCGGGAGAGGTGGACAAGCCCTACACCCTCACCCTGGCCGACCTGCGCAGAATGCCGCTGGCCTCCGTCACCGTCACCTACACCAGCGCGAAGGGACAGCAGACGCACAGCTTCGACGGCGTGCCGCTGCACACCGTGCTCAGCGCGGCCGCGCCCCGTTTCGACACGAGCAAGAAGAACGGCGCCCTGCGCGGCGTGGTGGCGGCGACCGGGGGCGGCGACTACCGCGCGGTGTTCGGCTGGGCCGAGCTCGACCCGGGGTTCGCCAAGTCGCAGGTGCTGGTGGCCGTCTCGCAGGACGGCGTACCCCTCGACGACAACGCCGGGCCGAGCCTGGTGGTCCCGCAGGACACCAAGGGCGGGCGCTACGTCTCCGAACTCGACCGGCTCTGGGTGGGCACCGTGGACCAGGTGGTCGACGGTGGCCGCTGAGCCCGGCGCCCGGCCGGTGGACGGCACCGCCGCGCGGGCGGTGGGGCGGCGGGCGCTGCTGGGGGCAGGAGGACTCGCGGCGCTCGCGGGCGGCGGGGTGCTGGCCCTGGCTCCGGGCGGCGGCGCCCCCGGCCCGCCGGCACCGGCGGTCCGGCCGGGCGACGGGAGTGCGGTACCCTTCCACGGGCCGTACCAAGCAGGAATCCTGACGCCACGTCAGTCCAATGCCCGACTGATCGCCCTCGACCTGCTCCCGGGCGCCGACCGCCCTCGGACGGCCGACCTGCTGCGCGCCTGGAGCGCCGCCGCCGAGCGCCTGAGCAGGGGGCGGCCCGACCCGGGCGACGCCGCACCGGCCGGCGATCCCGCCTCGCTCACGGTCACCTTCGGCTTCGGGAGCACTCTGTTCGACCGGCTCGGCCTGACCGCCGACCGCCCCCCGGCGCTCGCACCGCTGCCCGCCTTCCCCGGGGACGAGCTGGACCCGGCCCGCGGCGGCGGGGACCTCTTCGTCCAGATCGCCGCCGACGACCCGCTCGTCGTGGTCCAGGCCCTGCGGACCGTCCGGCGACTGGCCCGGGGCACCGCCGGCACCCGGTGGCTGATGGCGGGCTTCACCGGCGGACCGGGCTCCGCGACCCCGCGCAACCTGATGGGCCAGCCCGACGGGACCGGGAACCCGGACCCGGCCGACCCGGCGCAGCGGTCCCGGATCCTCCTCTCCGGACCGGGCACGCCGGCCTGGCTCGTGGGCGGCTCGTACGCGGTCGTCCGGCGCATCCGGATGCTGCTGGACCACTGGGAGGGGCTCCCGCCGGAGCACCGGGAACAGGCCGTCGGCCGCCGGGTCGCGGACGGCGCTCCGCTCACCGGCGGCACCGAGCACACCCCGGCCGACCTCGACGCCGCCCGCCCCGACGGCGTGCCGGTGATCGCGGCCAACGCCCACATCCGGCTCGCGGCGCCCGCCTCCAACGGCGGTGCGACCATGCTGCGCCGCAGCTGGTCGTACTTCGACGGTCTGCGCCCGGACGGTGCCCCCGACGCCGGGACGCTCTTCGTCGCCTGGCAGAACGACCCCCGGAGCGCCTTCGTGCCCGTGCAACGACACCTCGCCCGGACCGACGCGCTGTCGCGGTACGTGGTGCACGAGTCGTCGGCCGTGTTCGCGGTGCCCGGCGGAGCGGAACCGGGGGACTGGGTGGGGCGGGCGCTGTTCGCACCCTGACCGTCCGGCGGCCCGTTCGGGTGGGGCCCCGGCCGAGGGACCGTCATTCGGGGCGGGACCGAAAGGGTGAAGGACGTCTTCGCAGGTCGTACCGGGTGTCGCGGCGCGGCGTGATGGCGTGTCACCGACCTCTCGGGGCGTACGGAGTTGCGCGGCCGGGCGGTCCGGGGCTCGGTGGAGATGTCAGACCCCACGGTCCGTGACCCGGACCTCGTCTCCGATCGGAGCCTTTCCATGCGCAGTGCCCAGACCCGTGTCGCCCGTCTCGCCGCCCTCGCCGTGCCCGCCGCCCTCGGGCTGACCCTGCTGACGGGCGCTCCGGGCATGGCCCGGCCCGCCGCCGCGCCCGGCCTCGACGCCGCGGCCCAGCAGGCCGGGGTCCTTGGCGCGCTCGCCGGGGTGACGCAGCCGGCCACCGAACTGGTCGCGCTGGCCGCGAAGTCGCCGGACGGCACGGTGCCGGAGGCGGACGCGACCCGGCTGCGGACCGCGGTCGGCGCGGCGATCGACAAGCTGCAGGCCGCGCTGCCCGCGGCCGCCCCGGCGGCCCCGGTCGCGGCCCCCGGGCTGCCCGTCACTCCGCCGGTCGGCGCCCCGGCCGAACCGCCCGCCGGGGTTCCGGCGGTCCGGGCGCAGGCCGCCCCCAACGACCTGGTGGCGACGGCCGCCGCGAACCTGAGGAAGTCGGTGGACCAGCTGGCGGCCCCGGCCGCCCCCGCCACGACCCCGGCCGTGGGCACCACCGTCCTCCCGGCGCCCGCCCCGGCCGCGGTGCCCGCGGCCCCGGCCGAGCAGGTCGTCAAGGACACCGTCAACCTGGTCGCCGCGACCGTGCTCGGCGGCACCGCCCTGCCCAAGCCGGATCTGGCGGGTCTGCCCGCGCTGCCGGGCGCGACGGGCTGAGCCGCGGCGCGCCCGACGGTCGGGCCGGTGACTGATTGACCGTCACCGTGCCTGAAGCGGAGGTCCGTCGGGCCCGCCCGCCCGGTCCTGGCTCCGCCCCGGCGCGCCCGCCGGGCCGGAGGCCGGGCACCCGGGGCTGTCAGTCTCCGGACCGGAGCGCGCCCGCGCCGACGCGGACGGCCGTGCTGCTCGCCGTCGCACCGGAGCCCGCGGTGGTGCTGGAGCCCGCGGTGACACCGGAGTCGGCCGTGGTGCTGGAGTCGTCCGTGGCAATGAAGCCCGCCGTGGTGCTGGCGTCCGCTGTGCCGTCGGCACCGGTCCCGCCGCCGGCCGCACGGGCGAGCGCGGTCTCCAGCCGGCGCACGGCCTCCTCGGCGTCGGCGAGTTCGGCGGGGGAGGGGACGACGGTGCCGAAGGACGACAGCCGGTCGGCGGGCAGCGCGCGCCAGCGCAGGACGGGGGAGAGCGCGGTGGCGGCCTGGGCCAGGTACCAGGCGAGCGGGCCGTGGATGCGGGCAAGGCCGATGGCGAGCACGGCGAGGGCCTCGCGCAGCCGCTCCAGCCGGTCGATGACCGGCAGCCGCTCCTGCGTTCCCGCCGCGCCGACGGCCTCCGCGAGTCCGCTGGCGGTCTTGCGGGCCAGCGCCGCGTCCTCCTCGGCCGGGTCCCACAGGCCCTCGCTCAGCTGGCGATCGGCCTCCGCGGTGAGGTGCGCGATCTGCGCGCACATACCCGCCTCGGCCGGCGGGGGGCGGTAGGTGGTGTGCGGGAGCATGTCGTACCTCTCGTCGGGAACGCCGGGGAGGGGAGGGGAGGGGAGGGGAGGGGAGGGTGGACCGCGGGGAGCGGGCGGACGCGGAGCAGGGGAGCCGTGCCCTCCCAACGGTGCGGTGCCGACGGCTCCGCGCACAGCCCCGGGAACGAAGCTCCCCGAGCGGGCACGGCCCGGGAACGAACCGGCTCCCCCGCCCATCGGGCGTGCGGTGCCCGTACGGTGGCACCCGGGTAGGCTCGGGGAGAGCACGGGACGACCGGTGGTGGTGCGGGTGGAGTTGTTGTCGTTCGAGAGCGCGAACGTGGGCGAGACGGAGGAGTTCCTGTCGTCCGCGTACACGCCGATGAAGATCGGCGGGCCCGTCCAGGACGCCCGGGTACGGATCAGCCGCCGCGCTGCCGGTCAGGTGGCGATGGACCGGCTCGACTTCGGTTACACCATGGCCTACGACGCGGCCGACCTGGGCCGGGTTTGCCTGATCAGCATGCACGGCGGCACCCTCGCCGACCTCACCGACGGCCGCGAGGAGGTGTTCGGGCCCGGCGAGACCTTCCTCCTCGCCCCACCGGACCGGCCCTACCGGGGCGAGGTCCGGGCCGCCCGCTACACCATCGCCCTGTTCGACACCGCGTTGCTGGAGGCCGTCGCCCCCACGGGTCCCGGAGCGCGCCCGCCGCGGCTGACCGCGGGCCGGCCGGTCGACGGGGCCGCGAACCGCCGACTCGCGGCCACCATCGCCTACGTCCGTGACCACGTCCTCGACGATCCGGCGGCGTGCGAGAGCGAGCTGCTGGTCGGCACCGCGGCCAGGCACCTGGCGGCCGTCACCCTCGCCGCCCTGCCCAACAGCACCCGCGACACCGGCCGCCCGGCCGACGGCGCCGACGCCACTCCCGGCACCGTGCGCCGGGCGGTCGCCTTCATCGAGGCCAACGCCGACCGGGACATCGGCCTCGCGCAGATCGCCGCCGCCGCGTACGTCACCCCGAGGGCCCTCCAGTACGCCTTCCGCCGGCATCTGGACACCACCCCGCTGGCCTTCCTGCGGCGGGTCCGGCTGGACGCCGCGCACCGCGAGCTGCTCGCCGCGGATCCCCGGAGCACCACGGTGACCGAGATCGCGATGCGCTGGGGCTTCGCCCACCCCGGACGCTTCGCCGCGCACTACCGCGACGCCTACCGGACCGCTCCGGGCACCACCCTGCACCTGCCCGCGTGAGCGTCCGCGGACGGCGGTGCGCCGTCCGCGCCGTCGGTGCCATCGGCTCGGCGGCGGCTCAGCGGCGGGGCGGCAGGCGGTGCAGCCGCACCTCGGTGAGCCGCCCGTCGTCCAGCCGGGCCGTGAGGTAGGTGGCGAAGGGCTGGCTGCGCCGGTCGGTCGGCGAGCCCGGGTTGAGCAGCCGCAGGCCGCCCGGCGCGAGGCTGTCCCAGGGGATGTGGCTGTGCCCGAAGACGAGCACATCGGTGTCGGGGAACCTCTCCTCGCACCGCCGCTCCCGGTCCCGGGCGGGGCCGGTCTCGTGCACCACCGCGAAGCGGAGGCCCTGGAGCCGGACCCGGGCGATCCCGGGCAGTTGCTCCCGGAGCGCCGCCCCGTCGTTGTTCCCGTGCACGGCGACCAGCCGCTCGGACCGGGACCGGAACAGGTCGAGGGTGGCGGTGTCGACCCAGTCCCCGGCGTGGAAGACGACGTCGGCCTCGTCGAGGGCGTCGAGCAGCGGCGCCGGCAGCGCCCGGGCGCGGGTCGGGAGATGGGTGTCGGAGGTCAGCAGGAGTCGCATCACGGTGGGAACGACCGGAGCGCGCCCGGGGCTCCGGGGTCGCCCCGGGAACCACCCGGTCGGCGTCCCGTGCCCGGTGGGCCCACCCGGCCCCCGAACCGGGTCCCTTGCCCCCGGCGGCGATCGGGGTGATCCTTCGCCCATGGAGATGCCGCCGCGAGTGATCGAGCTGGACGACCTGACCCTGCGCCGTTTCGACCCCGAGGGGGACCGTGCGGAGCTGTTCGAGGTCATCGACGCGGCGCGGGCGCACCTCAGACCGTGGATGACATGGGTCGACGAGCACGACCCGGACCGGACCGCCGAGTTCCTGGCGCGGCGCGAGGAGGCCTGGGAGGCGGGCCGGGACTTCACCTTCGCGGTGGTGCTGGGGGGAGCGATAGTCGGCGCCTGCCAGTTGTTCCGGCGGGAGGGCGGCCCGGGCGGGGTGATGGAGATCGGCTACTGGCTCCACCCGGCGGCCACCGGGCGCGGTGTGGCGACCCGGGCGGCGGGCGCCCTGGTCGCCGAGGCCTTCCGGTTCCCGGGGGTGGAGCAGGTCGAGATCTCCCACGACCCGGCCAATCGCGCGAGCGGCGCGGTCGCGGCGAGGCTGGGTTTCACCGAGGACCGCCGCCGCTCGGCCGGCACCGGGGAGGAGCTGGTCTGGCGGCTGGGCCGCAGGGAGCGTGCGGTCCAGGAGGGCGCGGTCCGGGCGGCCGTGGTCGGGTCAGGTGCGGTCGGGGCGGGCGCGGTTCAGTCGGGCATGGTCGAGGAGGGCATGGTTGAGGAGGGTGTGATCGAAGAGGCTGTGATCGAAGAGGTTGTGACCGAGGACAGGAAATCTTTCGGTTCTCACCCGCCGAAGTGACGGCGTCTCACCGGCGGGTGCAGAAGATCTTCCGGTGGGGTGGGGTGTCAGACGGCGGAACTGCTGGCCGGGTGGCGCTCGGCCCCGGCGCCCTCCTCATTGGTCCGGCACACACCGCAGGTGTGCCAGTCGGACCGGTCCAGGCCGGACCGGTGCGGGGCGAGGGTCATCTCGGAGGTGTCCAGCCCGCACAGGGTGCGGGGACCGCAGACGCCGGAGGCCTCCGCGGGCGCGGCGTGCGCGCGGCGCACCGGGCCCTCGGAGCCGGTCGGGGTGAGGCCGGGCCCCGGGACCCGGGCATCGGTCGGTGCGTCAGATTCCAGTACGACAACGGTGTCCATCCCCCCACCGTTCCCGTCGGGCCCCCGGGCCGCACCCGCACGTGGCATCCGGACCAACCGGCCGGACGACGGCCGCCGGACCCCCGGGGCCGGGGGTGCGGGCGCCGGTCCCGGCACCGGTACTACGCTGGCGGTGCCGTCCAGTAGGGAGTCCCCGGGAACATGTTCGTGAAGATCTGCGGTCTGAGCACCGCTGTGGATGTGGCCGCGGCCCTCGCGGCCGGTGCCGACGCGCTGGGCTTCGTGCTGACCGAGAGCCCGCGCCGGGTGGAGCCCGGGCTGGTGCGGGAGTTGGTGGCGGCGGTACCCGAAGAGGTGCTGACGGTGGCGGTGTTCCGGGAGGAGCCGGCGGAGTACGTGCGCGCGGCGGTGCGCGCCGCCGGCGTCCGCGCGGTGCAGTTGCACGGAAACCACCCGGCGGGTGCTTTCGCGGAGCTGTCCGACCTGGGACTGCCGTTGGTCCGGGCCACCTCGGCGGCGAGCGCGGCCGGGGCGGACTGCGGGGACTTCGGTGAGGACCTGCTGCTGCTCGACGCGCCGGTGCCGGGCGCCGGGGAACCGTGGGACTGGGCCGAGCTCGGCGCCCGCCCGCCGGCCGGGAAGTGGCTGCTGGCGGGCGGTCTCGGCCCGGCGAACGTCCGTGCCGCCATCGCGGCCGCGAACCCGTGGGGCGTGGACGTCTCCAGCGGGGTCGAGGTCCGGCGGGGGGTCAAGGACCCGGACCTGATCGCCGAGTTCCTCCGCGCCGCCAAGTCCCGCTGAACCCCGCGGGCCGGCCCCGACACCGGGCGGGCCCGCCCGGTGTGCGCGAGCGCCCGGGCCGGGGCGGCGGGTTCCGCCGTCCCGGCCCGGCCACGCCGTCATCCGGACTGCCCGGGCTCCTCGCTTACCCCGGGCTCCTCGCTCGCCCCGGCCTGCTGCGGCTCCCCGGACTCCCTGGACTGCCCGGCCTTCCCGGACTGCCCGGCCTCCCGGGAATCCCCGGGTGCCCGGGTCCGCTGGGCCGGCAGGCCGGTGCGTTCGTTCTGCAGGTCCCACAACTCCCTGAACCGCCCGGCACCGTCGGCGACCAGCTCGGCGAAGGTGCCCTCCTGCAGCACCCGGCCGTTCTCCAGCACCACGATCCGGTCGGCGACGGCCACGTTGGTGAGGCGGTGGGTGACCAGGACGACCGCGCGCTCCCTGGCGACGGCCCGCAGGTTCTGGAAGATCCGGTGCTCGGCGCGCGGGTCGAGCGCGGCGGTCGGCTCGTCCAGGACGAGCAGCCCCGCCTCGCGGTGGAAGGCCCGCGCGATGGCCAGCCGCTGCCACTGCCCGCCGGACAGCTCCTCGCCGCCCATCCACTCCACCGCCAGCAGGGTGGACAGGCCCCGGCGGAGCTTGGCGACGACGTCGGAGGCCCCGGAGGCGTCGGCGGCCCGCAGCACCGCCGCGTCGCCCTCGGCCGTGGGCTGGCCCAGCGTGATGTTCTCGCGGCAGGTCATCGGCCAGCGCGCGTAGCCCTGCGGGACCACGGCGACCTGGCGCCACAGGGCGTGCGGGTCCAGTTCGCGGGTGTCGCGCCCGTCCCACCGAACCGCTCCGGCATCGGGCAGGTAGAGACCGGCCAGGAGCTTGGAGAGAGTGGTCTTGCCGGAGCCGTTCTCGCCGACCAGGGCGAGGATCTCCCCGCGCTCGACGTGCAGGCTCACCCCGTCCAGTGCCTTGCGGTCGGCGGCGGGGTAGCCGTAGCTGAGGTCCTCCACCGCGATCCGCTCCGGTGCCCCGGGTGTTCCGGTGCCGCGCTCGGGCCGGTGGCCGCCGGCGGTGTCGAGGAAGTTCGACCAGTCGTCCAGGTACATGCCGGTGCGGAACAGATCGGCGCCGTAGCCGACGATGCCGCGCAGGCTGGTGCCGACGGCGGCCAGCGCGAACACCGCGGCGCCGCCGCGCGGCAGGCTCATCCGGCCGGTGCTGACCAGCCACAGCATCGCCGCCCAGACCAGGGCCGTTCCGAGCCCGGTGGCCGCGGCGCCGACCACCGACACCCGGGCGCTGCGCCGCGCCGCCTGTCGCGAGCCGGCGTCGAGCCGCCGTCCGACCTCGTCGTACTTGCTGAGCAGGAACTCGCCCATGGTGTCGGAGCGGACCTGGTCGGCGTTGCCCTTGAGATGGATGTACCAGCGCAGGTTGGCCATGATCCGGCGGTCGGCGATCGCGGCCCGGTTGGCCAGGAACTGCACCCGGGCGGCGTGCACCGACGCGATCCCCTGCGGCAGCGCCGCCAGGACCAGCAGGGGGAGCAGCGCGGGGTGGAGCACCGTCAGCACGCCGGCCGCGCCGAGCAGGGAGGCGAGCGCGGCGAGCAGGTTCTGCGCCTCGCCGACGATGTCCACGCAGACCTCGGCGCCCCGGTCGGCGGCCTCCAGCTCGTCGTTGTAGCCGGCGTGGTCGTAGGCGGTCAGCTCGGCCGCGACGGTGGCGCGCAGCACCGAGGCCTCCGCCTCCCGGGAGATGCGCGGCGACAGGTGGATGGTGATGGACTGGACGGTGATGCCCAGCAGGGACCGGGCACCGGCGGCGGCCGCGATCACGAGGATCGACGGTGCGGCGTGGGCGAGTTTGGTGCCGACCTGGCCGGGGCCGAACAGGGCGGAGATCGTCCCGGTGGTCGCGAACAGGCCGGCCGCGCCGAGGACGGCGGACACCGCCTGGCAGGTGAGGAGCAGGGCGACGGAGGCGCGGTCGATGCGCCAGCCGAGGCGGAAGGCGCGGACGACGAGCGCGGGCAGCCGGCGGGCCATCGCGCTGACGCTGATCGCCTCGATCGCCTCGACGCGGCGCCCGTCGGCGAGCCACTGCAGTTCTTCGTCGGAGGTCCCGGCCGGGGCCGTCGTGGCGCTCAAGCGTTCGCCCCCGTCCGCGGTGCGCGGGCGGCGGACGGCGCGGTGACGGCCGGCGGGACGGGCTGGACGGGCTGGACGGGCGGAGGAGTCGGGGGCAGGGCCGGCGGGACGGTCGGGGGAGCGGGGACGAGCGGGAGGTGGATCGCCGGGGTGGGGTGACAGGCCACGGGGCCTCCAGTCGCGGAGCGGTGCGCGGACGGGCGGGAGTACCTGGTCCGGCCATGGCGGAGCAGCACAACTCGTCTGCCAGAAAGACGAGTTGGTGAGTCCGGTGCGGTCGGGGTGGGGTCCGATGATGGTGCTGTTCGAGTGCGGCGTTCAAGCGGATCGCCCTCCGGGCGAGCCCGGGTCGAACAGGGACTTTTCGAGCACTGCCGCTGTGCTCGGGGCCGCCCCGCGCCGGGGGCGGACGGCGTGTCGGGCGGCCGTCCGCGAGCCGGGGCGGCCGTCGCCGGATTCACTCGTTCGGATGGTCGGACGCCGGGGCGGTTTGCCGCCCCGGCGCGCCCGGCAGGCCTGACGGGGCGTCGGTCCTCGTGCTCGTGGCGGCCGCCGGTCCGGCCAACTCCCGGTCGTCCCACCGGGAGTCCGGCTCCGGGGGCGGCCCCGGCGGAGCACCCGGCTCCGGGGGCGTCCCGACCGCCTTCCTAATTGGTCCAGACCCTCGCAATTGGTCCAGACCTATTGACGTGTCCGGCCGCCCCTCCTACGATCCGGACCGGCACAGCCCCACATGTCCCCCCACCTCACCCAGAGCCGGGCGTCACGCCCCCACGCGTCGGTTTCGTCCCTGGCGCTCGGCGGGAAGGGAGCACAGCATGTTCCGTCGAAGGTCGCGCACTCCGGATCCGCAGCCCCGGGTCACCCTGGAACGCGCAGCCCGGACGTACCGGACCGGCGGTGCCCGGACCGGATCGGGCGCGGTGAACCGCTCCCTCGCGCTGATCAGCGCCGCCGCCGTGATCGGTGCCGGCCTCGTCGTGGCCGGCAATGTCACCGCCGGGGCGGCGGTCCCCAACCTGCTGGCCAACCCCGGCTTCGAGAACGGCCTCTCCGACTGGACGTGTTCCGGCGGCTCGGGCGCGGCCGTCGGCAGTCCGGTGCACTCCGGCTCCTCCGCGCTCAAGGCCACGCCGGCCGGCTCGGACAGCGCCCAGTGCACCCAGACCGTCAGCGTGCAGCCCAACTCGCAGTACACGCTGAGCGCCTACGTCCAGGGCAGCTACATCTACCTGGGCGCCACGGGTACGGGCCTGAGCGGTGCCCAGTCCACCTGGACGCCGAGCAGCGCCTCCTACAGCCAGCTCAGCGTCGGTTTCAGCACCGGTCCGAGCACCACCTCGGTGACGGTCTTCCTGCACGGCTGGTACGGACAGCCCGCGTACCTCGCGGACGACGTGGTGCTCAGCGGCCCCGGCGGCACCACCACGCCTCCCACGACGCCGCCGACCACTCCGCCGACGACGCCTCCCACGACGCCGCCGACCACTCCGCCCACCACTCCGCCCACCACCCCGCCGACGACGCCTCCCACGACGCCGCCGACCACGCCGCCGACCGGTGACACCTGCCCCACCAAGCCCCGCCCCGCGGGCAAGGTCCTCCAGGGCTACTGGGAGAACTGGGACGGCGCCTCCAACGGCGTGCACCCGGGCATGGGCTGGGTCCCGATCACCGACAGCCGGATCGCCGCGCACGGCTACAACGTCATCAACGCCGCCTTCCCGGTGATCCTCTCCGACGGCACCGTCCTGTGGCAGGACGGCATGGACGCCGGCGTCAAGGTGTCCACCCCCGCCGAGATGTGCCAGGCCAAGGCGGCCGGCGCGACGCTGCTGATGTCGATCGGCGGCGCCGCCGCGGGCATCGACCTCGGCTCCAGCACCGTCGCGGACAAGTTCGTCGCGACCGTCGTCCCGATCCTGAAGAAGTACAACTTCGACGGCATCGACATCGACATCGAGACCGGCCTCTCCGGCAGCGGCAGCATCGGCACGCTGTCCGCCTCCCAGTCCAACCTGATCCGCATCATCGACGGCGTGCTCGCCCAGATGCCCGCGGGCTTCGGTCTGACGATGGCCCCCGAGACCGCGTACGTCACCGGCGGCAGCGTCACCTACGGCTCGATCTGGGGCGCCTACCTGCCGATCATCAAGAAGTACGTGGACAACGGCCGCCTGTGGTGGCTGAACATGCAGTACTACAACGGCAGCATGTACGGCTGCTCCGGCGACTCCTACCAGGCCGGCACCGTCCAGGGCTTCACCAAGCAGACCGAGTGCCTGAACAACGGCCTGACCATCCAGGGCACCACGATCAAGGTGCCCTACGACAAGCAGGTGCCCGGTCTGCCGGCCCAGCCCGGTGCGGGCGGCGGCTACATGGCGCCCGGCCTGGTGAGCCAGTCGTGGGGAGCCTTCGGCGGCGCGCTGAAGGGGCTGATGACCTGGTCGATCAACTGGGACGGCTCGAAGGGCTGGAGCTTCGGCGACAACGCGAAGTCCCTCCAGGGCCGTTGACGCACCGCTGACACGCCGTCGGCGTATCGACACGCCGCCGGCGCACCGGCAACGGCAAGGGCCCCGGGAGCACCTGATGCTCCCGGGGCCCCGCCGTCGTCCGGATCAGACGGTGGCGAGGGACAGCTCGGTGGCCTTGATCAGCGCGACCACGGCGGAGCCGGTGGCCAGGCCCAGATCGTTCACGGCGTCCCGGGTGACGGCCGCGGTGAGGACGCTTCCGCCCTCGACGGTGACGTTCACGGTGGCCATGGCGGCGCCGGCGGTGATCCCGGTGACCGTGCCGGGGATCCGGTTGCGGATGCTCAGCCCGGTGACCGGCCCGGTCGCCAGCGAGACGTCGGTCGACTTCACCATCGCGTGGACCGCGCTGCCCTCGGCGAGTCCGAGGTCCTTGACGGCGTCGACGGTGACGGCCGCGGTGACCTCCTGACCGCCGTCCAGCCGGGCCTTCACGGTGGCCATCGCCTCGCCCGTGGTGACGGAGGTGACGGTACCGGGGATCTGGTTGCGGATGCTCAGGCTCATGGCGGCAGACCTCGTACTATTGCTGGGAGCAGGGCTTTCACCTGCGGGTATGCCCGAGCCTAGAGCGAATTCGCCGCCGCTGTGCGAGCCCGGTCGCAGCTGCCAGGCCGGCCTTGGTGATCACCTGGCAGAAGCGCCCGGGGCCGGTCACCGCCCGGCGGCGCCGACCCAGATCTCGGTGACGGCGCTGATGTAGCGCGCCCCGCAGTGGTCGGCGGGAACCACCAGCTGCGGGCCGGTGGAGTCCAGCGGGGCGCCGTCGACGCTGGTGGCGAGAAGGATCTGCTGGCCGCCGAAGTCCGGGTCGATCTCGGCCCAGGACAGGACCGCGAAGTGACCGTCCGCCCCGGTGACGGTCAGCAGGTGGCGCAGGCGCTGCTTGCGGCCGCGGAGGTCGACCTGCGGTTGGGCCTCACGGACCACGTCCCACAGTTTCGGCCCTTCGAAGGAGTGGTTCTGCTCGCCCTCGCGCAGGCAGTCGTAGCTCACCTCGACCCGGTGGGTCCGCCGGGCCCGCAGCTGGGCGACCGTCAGTTCGAGCGGCTGGTCCAGTCGGCCGTGGAACCGCACGACGGCCGGTGCGGCGGGCACGGTCGGTGCGGCGGGTGCGAGAGGTCTGCTCACAGGGCTCCCTTCGGTTCCGCTCGGCGCGGCTCGGGCGAAGAGATACCCGTATCGCTCGGCAAATACCCGGGCAATCATGCGTTTGGGTCGGCAGATGCGAGCCAAGGTGCTGCTTCCCCCTGGTGGATGCCGCCAGTGTGAAAGCCCGGGCGGGTCAGTCGAGCAGCGCCCGAAGGGCCAGGCCGATGTAGAGGAAGAGCAACGGGATCGCGAAGCCGCCGTAGACGGCGGGCAGGATCGACTCGGGCCCGCCGATGCCGACGCCGGTGAGCAGCGGGCGGATCCACAGGAAGAGGAAGGTGGCGAGGACGGGGACGGCGGTCTGGGCGAGCGGGCGCCAGGCCAGGTCGTGCAACTGGTCCGCCTCCGCCGCGACGGACAGCGGCAGCACGAAGCAGACGAAGAACAGGCCGAAGAACAGCAGCAGGAAGAGGCGCATGCCGCCGATCGTGGTGCCGGTGTCGACGTGCGGCGAGAGGTCCGTGGTGCGCACCAGGGGGCCCAGCTCGGGCGCCGACGGGGCCCACAGGACCTGCACCCGGTCGTCGGTCCGGGGCTCCTCGGCGGTGTCGGCGCCCCGGGCCGTGATCCGGCTGCCGTCGGGGAGGGCGAGCTCCAGATCGGAGTCGTAGTGCGTCACCACGCCGTCGGAGTCCTCGACCGCCTCGGCGTCCGTCACCCCGACCACCGTCGCGGTGGACAGCACCGCGCCCGCGTTCTTGATCGCGCGCACGTCCTCGCCGCCGTCCATCGCGCTCAGGGCGGCCGGGAGCGCGGCCGCGAACGGCAGCAGCAGGAGGACAGCGGCCACGCGGACCCAGACCCAGGGCGCAGCGTCGAAGGTCAGTGGCACCCGGGACCGCAGCGGGCGGGCGTCCTTGGACAGGGAGACCCGGCGGTGCTTGCGCCGGGTCCACATCCGGACGGCCTTGGCCGCCCACAGCGCAGCCACCCGCAGCCAGAGCAGGGCTATGCCGATCCGGGCGAGGGTGTCGAGCGTGGTGAGCGGCTGGCGGGTCCCGCCGCCGAGGCCGAAACCCCACCCGATCGCGACGGCCAGGACCGCCCACGCTCCCACCGCGCTCACCCGCGCCACCCAGACCAGCACGTGTCCCCACCGCCCCCGATGTCGATCATCCGGGCGGGATCCTCCCACACGCAGGTTTCGGGCGCGCGGTACGGGTGGGACCGCAGGGGCGGGAGCCGGTCAGCGGGTCTCGACGACGACCTTCTCGATCACGACGTCCTGCACCGGCCGGTCCGTGCGGGGGTCGGTCTCCGAGGTGGCGATCGCGTCGGCGACCCTGCGGCCGGCGTCGGTGGTCACCTCGCAGAAGACGGTGTGCTTGCCGGTGAGCCGGGCGGTCGCTCCGACGGTGACGAAGGACCGGGAGCCGTTGGTGCCCGGGCCGGCGTTGGCCGTCGCGAGCAGGTAGGGCTCATGAAGCGCTCGACGACCCGGTGGAGGACCGTGCCGTCGGACAGCGGCTCGGTGCTCCGCTGTCCGGTCCCGGGGTCGGTCCAGTCCCGTTCGCCGGTGGCGAGTTCCACGAAGTTCTCGACGGTCTTGGGGGCGTGCTCCGGGAACAGCCGGATCTCGATGTCACCCTGGTTGGTCCTCGGCGTCGCGTACAGCTGTTCCGCCGTCACAAGTCCCTTGCCGAGTCCTACTGGTGCCGCCCGGTCCCAAGGACGGACGGACGTCGGACCGGGTGCCCGGCGGCGTCGGTGTCCAGGCTCTGGGTGTTGAACCTGATCTGCCAGACGACCACCCGCCCGTCCGCGAACTCGCAGACCACGGCGCCGTCCTGCCACACGCCGTCGGTGTCGTACCACTGACTGCCCAACGGGTCGCCCTGGTTGAGGTGCACATCGTGGACGCCGCGGCCGGTGGTGAAGCGCTGGCCGAAGACGTAGATCCGGTCGGCGGAGCGGACCAGCGGCTCCAGCACGTCGAGCGCGTTGTCGCCGTCGCTGGCCACCCAGGGGTGCACGGCGACGGGACGCCTCGGCAGTCGGTGGAGCAGCGCCACCAGCCGGTCGACCACGGTCGGGCCGAACGCGGGCGCGCCCACGGGCTGCTTCTGCAGCAGGGCGACCACCCGCAGCACCAGTCCCCGGAGGGTGCGCAGCCAGTCGGGGTCGCGGAGCAGTGGGCTCCGGGCGTAGTCGAGCGCACCGGAGGCGGGCGACGGGTCGAGCGGGTGGAAGTCGGGGGCCAACTGCCGGAGCGCTCCCAGGTCGGAGCGGTACAGACCGTCGACCAGCCGGTAGGAGACGCCGACGCTGCCGGGCGCGTCGACGTCGAGGGCGGCCTCGAAGGCGCCGGCGGGCGTCGACAGGGTCAGATGGCCGTGGTACCACTGGCCGAAGTCGTGCGAGGGGTCGCGGGAGAAGTCCTGGAAGGTGCCGACGGCCACGCCGTACAGGGGAAGGGGCATGGCCCAGGTTCGCACGGCCGGGGCGCGCGCACGGCGAGGCGCGGCCGGGCGGTGCCGGGCGCGGGAACGGCCCGGCCCGGGCGCACCGGAGTGCGGGGCGCCCGGGTCGGGCCACGGGGTCGGGCCGGGCTCGTCAGGTGAGGCGTCGGGCTCTGCGGGTGGGGCTCAGTAGGTGAGCAGGCCCGGGTCGGAGAGGCCGGGGGCGCCGGTCTCGACGTGGCCGGCGAGGCGGCGGACGAAGTCGGCCGTCACGGAGGAGGTGACGGTGACGTCGTACCAGTTGCGGCAGCCGCGCAGGTCGACGGTGTACCCGACGGTCGCGCCGCGGCGGACGGTGACGGTCTGCGGGGCGCCGCCGTAGGCGTTGGCGACGGTGAGGACGGCGTCGGCGCCGGCGGGGTTGGTGAAGGTGAGGTCGAGGTTGCCGGTGGTCGGGTTGTGGCGCGCGGTGACCTCGGGCCCGGCGGTCTTGCCGGGGTTGCGGAAGCGGCGCAGGAAGCCGTTGGGGCCGTGCACGGTGAGGTCCGTGACGCCCTTGGAGTAGGTGGTGTTCCAGGCGTCGGAGATGTTCTTGCCCGCCTCCGCCGTGTAGGTCCACGGGCCGTCGGTGCGGTTGGGCGAGGTGACCAGGAACTGCGCGCCCGCGGCCGCGCCGCCGCTGAAGGTCAGGCGGTACTTGCCGGTCGAGATGTCGGCCGAACCGTCCACGTAGGGCGCGTACTTGAGCGGACGGGTGGGCTTGGCGCCGGCCTCCTGCTTCGGCATGGTGCCGACGGCGGGCGGGGCGGGCACGTAGTCCGGGTGCCGGTTGCCGTCCTGCGGGCGGTAGCCGGTGGTGGACGGCAGGACCGCGGGCGCCGGGTCGGCGGCGGTGAAGTCGAAGGCGGTGGTCAGGTCGCCGCAGATCGCGCGGCGCCAGGGCGAGATGTTGGGCTCCAGCACCCCGAAGCGGCGCTCCATGAAGCGGATGATCGAGGTGTGGTCGAAGGTCTCCGAGCAGGTGTAGCCGCCGGTGCTCCAGGGCGAGACGACCAGCATCGGCACCCGCTGGCCGAGGCCGTAGGCGCCGGCGCCGTAGCCGATGCCGCCGCCGTAGTAGTCGGCGCCGGTGGCGACGGTCGACAGCCCCTGGGAGGCGGAGGAGGGCGGGAACGGCGGCACCACGTGGTCGAAGAAGCCGTCGTTCTCGTCGTAGGTGATGAACAGCGCCGTCCGGGCCCACACGTCGGGGTTGGAGGTCAGCGCGTCCAGGACCTGGGAGATGTACCAGGCGCCGTAGTTGGCGGGCCAGTTGGGGTGCTCGGTGAATGCCTCGGGGGCGGCGATCCAGGAGATCTTCGGGAGCGTGCCGCCCTGCACGTCGCGGCGCAGCTGGTCGAACAGGCCGTCGCCCGCCTTGGCGTTGGTGCCGGTGCGGGCCTTGTCGTACAGCGGGCTGCCGGGCTTGGCGTTGCGGTAGTTGTTGAAGTACAGCAGCGAGTTGTCGCCGTAGTTGCCGCGGTAGGGGTCGCTGATCCAGCCCCAGGACCCGGCGGCGTCCAGGCCGTCGCCGATGTCCTGGTAGATCTTCCAGGACACGCCGGCCTTCTCCAGCCGCTCGGGGTAGGTGGTCCAGCCGTACCCGGCCTCCTGGTTGCCGAGCACCGGGCCGCCGCCGGTGCCGTCGTTGCCGGTGTGGCCCGTCCACATGTAGTAGCGGTTCGGGTCGGTGGAGCCGATGAACGAGCAGTGGTAGGCGTCGCAGAGGGTGAACGCGTCGGCGAGCGCGTAGTGGAACGGGATGTCCTGGCGGGTCAGATAGGCCATCGTGGTGGCCGTCTTGGCGGGCACCCACTGGTCGTACTTGCCGTTGTTGAAGGCCTTGTGGCCGCCGGCCCAGTCGTGGTTGAGGTCCTGGACGAACTGCATGCCCAGGTTGTTGACCTGGGGGCGGAACGGCAGGATCTCCTTGCTTCCGCTGTCCTTCTGGTACCAGACCGGCTTGCCGCTCGGCAGGGTGACCGGCCGCGGGTCGCCGAAGCCGCGCACGCCCTTCATCGCGCCGAAGTAGTGGTCGAACGAACGGTTCTCCTGCATCAGCACGACGATGTGCTCGACGTCCTGGAGAGTGCCGGTGGCGCCGGCCGGGGCGATCGCGGCGGCCCGCGCGATGCTCTGCGACAGCGACGAGAACGCGGCGGTGGCGCCCGCAAGTTGGAGGAAACGGCGCCGAGTCGGCTCAGCCATGGGTGGGAGACCTCTGCCTGTGATGGGGGGTGGAGGAACGGTGCCTGAAGAGGACAGCGGGTACGGGGTACGTCCGGGCCGACCGCCGGTGTCCGGTTGCTGTACGTCAGAAGAACGCCTCGACTTGTATGGACATCCTGGGGCGCCGCCGGGTCGGCCGGGCCGCGCCGCACCCGATGGTGGGTGCACGGCGGACCGGTGGGGGCTGTGAGAGGGTCGGTACATGGAACAGCGCGTTTTGGGCCGCACCGGCCGGCCCGTCTCGGTGGTAGGACTCGGTACCTGGCAGCTCGGTGCCGACTGGGGCGACGTCCGGGAGGAGGACGCCCTGGCGGTGCTGGACGCCTCGGTCGAGGCCGGCGTCACCCTCTTCGACACCGCCGACGTCTACGGTGACGGCCGCAGCGAGCAGCTGATCGGCCGCTACCTGAAGGACCGTCCGGACGCGGAGGTGTTCGTCGCCACCAAGTTCGGCCGCCGGGCGGAGCAGCGCCCGGAGCACTACACGCTCGACAACTTCCGCTCCTGGGCCGACCGTTCGCGATCGAACCTGGGTGTGGACCGGCTCGACCTGGTGCAGCTGCACTGCCCGCCCACGCCGGTCTACTCCGCCGACGAGGTGTACGACGCGCTCGACACCCTGTTCGCGGAGCAGCGGATCGCCGCCTACGGCGTGAGCGTGGAGACCTGTGCGGAGGCGCTGACCGCGATCGCCCGCCCCGGGGTCGCCAGTGTCCAGATCATCCTCAACGCCTTCCGGCTGAAGCCGCTGGAGCAGGTGCTCCCGGCGGCGGCCGCCGCCGGGGTGGGCATCCTGGCCCGGGTGCCGCTGGCCTCCGGCCTGCTCTCCGGCCGGTACACCGCGCAGACCCGGTTCGCCGCCGACGACCACCGCACCTACAACCGGCACGGCGAGGCCTTCGACCAGGGTGAGACCTTCTCCGGGGTCGACTACGCGACCGGTGTCGAGGCGGCGGCCGCGTTCTCCGAGCTCGCCCCGGTCGGCGCGACGCCGGCGCAGACGGCGCTGCGCTGGATCCTCCAGCAGCCGGGCGTCACCACCGTCATCCCGGGTGCCCGGAGCCCGGAGCAGGCCCGCGCCAACGCGGCCGCCGCCGACCTGGAGCCGCTCCCGCCCGCCACCCTCGCCGCCGTCCGCGAGCTCTACGACACCCGTCTCCGCCCCCAGGTCCACGCCCGCTGGTGACCACCTGCTGGTGAACGCCCCCCGCCCGGCCGCCCGGTCCACATCCGGGTCGCCGGGCGTTTCCCTCCCCGTCGGATCAACCGGGGCGCCCCGGCCGCCGCCTCCGGGCGGGGTCGCGGGGGCGTGGGGGGCGAGATCAAGTAAGGGATCTTTCCTAACTCGTCCCGCCATGCTCCCGAAGCGGTGCCGACGCTGTCAAGGGGCCCATCGACGGCTTCCCCGGGCTGGTCGGCCGGGGCCGGGGTGGCTCGCGACTTCGATAGGAAACTTTACTAACAAGGTTATTGACTCGATCATCCGCGGCCCCACATAGTCCCGCCATGTCCTTTACCAAAAAGAGAAGTTGGGCCGTCCTCGCGGCGGCCGCCCTCACCGGGGGCCTGATCACCGGCCTGACCGGACTCTCGTCCGCGACCGCCGCCAGCCCCAACCTCGCCCTCGGCAAGGCCGTGACCGTCTCCTCCACCGAGGCCTCCGGCCTGGAGGGCGGCAAGGCCGTCGACGGCTCCGGCACCACCCGCTGGGCGAGCGCCGAGGGCGTCGACAACCAGTGGATCCGGATCGACCTCGGCGCCGGCACGTCCGTCGGCCAGGTCGTCCTGAAGTGGGAGGGTGCCTACGCCAAGGCCTACCGCGTCGAGCTGTCCGACGACGGGTCGACCTGGCGCCAGCTCTACAGCACCACCGCCGGCGACGGCGGGACCGACACCCTCACCGTCTCCGGCACCGGCCGCTACCTGCGGGTCTACGGCACCAAGCGCGCCACCTCGTACGGCTACTCGCTGTACGAGGTGGAGGTCTACGGCGGCGCCGGGACCCCGACCCCGACGCCCACGCCGACCACGCCCACCCCCACCACCACGACGACCCCGCCCGGCGGCGGTGCGGCCGTCCCGTTCGGCACCCACTCCTTCCCGTACGCGGCGGGCACCATCACGGTCTCCGGCGACCGCGCCGCCAACGACGCCAAGGTGGTGGACTACTACAAGAAGTGGAAGTCCGCCTTCGTCACCGCCAAGTGCGGCAACGGCTGGTCGGCCATCGCCTCGGTCGACGCGGACCACCCGTACGTCGCGGAGGGCCAGGGCTACGGCCTCACCATCCTGGCGACCATGGCCGGGGCCGACCCGGACGCCCGCGCCACCTTCGACCGGGTGCTGAAGTTCGTCCTCGACCACCCGTCCGTCAACAACCCCGACCTGCACGCGGCCGAGCAGGACGCCGGCTGCAAGAGCGTCAACGGCAGCGACTCCGCGACCGACGGGGACCTGGAGATCGCCTACGCGCTGCTGCTCGCCGACAAGCAGTGGGGCAGCACCACCGGCGGCTACAACTACAAGCAGCTCGCGGTGAAGCGGATCAACGCCATCAAGGCGAGCGAGGTCGTCCCCGGCACCAAGCTGATGAACCTCGGCGACTGGTCGGACGGCAACTACAACACCATGAGCCGCAGCTCGGACTGGCTCAGCGGCCACTTCAAGGCCTTCCGGAAGGCCACCGGTGACAGCGCCTGGGACGGCATCCTGACCGCCCACCAGAACCTCGTCACCCACCTGCAGACCAACTTCGCCCCCACCACCGGCCTGCTCCCCGACTTCGCGGTGTCGACCAACACCGGCAACCCGAAGCCCGCGGCCGGTCAGGTCCTGGAGAGCCCGCTGGACGGCGCCTACTCCTGGAACGCCTGCCGCGACCCCTGGCGGCTGGGTGTGGACGGCCTGACCACCGGCGACCCGAAGTCCCTCGCCGCGGTCCGGAAGATGAACTCCTGGATCAAGCAGGCGACCGGCGGCGACCCGGACCGGATCGCCCAGGGCTACAAGCTGAACGGCACGGTCGCCGAGTCCGGCTCCTCGGTGGCGTTCATCGCACCGTTCGCGGTGGCCGCGGCCACCGACACCGGGAGCCAGGCCTGGCTGGACGCGCTCTGGACCAAGATGAACTCGGTCCCGCTGGACCAGGGCAGCTACTACGGCTCCAGCATCCAGCTCCAGGTGATGATCGCCGTCACCGGCAACCAGTGGCTGCCGTAGCGGCCGACGGCGCTCGCTGAGCCGTCCCGCAGGCCGGGCCGGGTCCCCTGGAGCCCGGCCCGGCCATGGCGCTCGCGAGGCCGGCCGGCACCCCGCCCCGGCCTCGCGCGGGCGGCCCGCGCGGGCCCGGCCGGCGTCGGCCGCGGCGGTGGGGTCGACGGTGATCTCCCCCGCCCGGCCGATCGCGCGGTCACCCTTGAGGCCGAACTCGCGCCTTTACGGGAAGTTCACCTCGCGTTTGGTATTTAGACTGGTTTGCATGCTGCCTGATCATCGCAACCTTCTCGGTTCCGTCACCGCCACGCTGCGCGCGGCGGGGCTGCCGCTCGCCGACAAGGTGCGCGGGACCGGCGGCGCCACGGTCTCCGACGTCGCCCACGGCGTGGTCGTCTCCTGGCAGGCGGCCTGGCCCTCCAGTGCCTCCGACGCCTCCGGCGGTGTCGGCGGCGGTGCGACGCCTCCGCGCGGCGGCGCCGCCGTCCGCTCGCGGAACTTCCAGGAGACGCTCCGGGTCGCCGCGCTGCTGGCCGATGTCGGCTACCACACCGAGCACCTCGGTGACCGCGTGCTGGTCAACGGCCGCAACGGCGGCTGACCGGCTCCTCCGGGCCGCCCGGCCCCGTGCCGCCGTTCCGCCTGTTCCGCCTGTGTTCCATCTGCTCCGCCTGTTCCACCCGCTCCGCCTGTTCCGCTCGCTCCACCTGCTCCCGGCCCGGCCGGTGAAGGCGGCTGCCCTCCGGCAGCCGCCTTTTCGCGTTCCCGGGGCCGCGCCGGGTGCCCCGCCCGGTCCCGGTTTGCGATCCGGACCGGCGGTCCGTATCGTCCCCGGTGAAGCGGACCGCTGGTCCGCATTCAATCGGAGGGAGACACCCGTGACAGCCGTGCCCGAAACCGCCGGGACGACGCCGGAGGAGCTGTACCGCCACAGCCTGCGCCTGCTGCTCGACAAGGACATCGCCGGCTGGGTCGGCCTGTGGGCCGAGGACGGCGTCATGGAGTTCCCCTTCGCCCCGCCCGGACGGCCGACCCGGCTCGACGGCCGGCCCGCCGTCGCCGCCTACATGGCGGGCTACACCGACCACATCGACCTGCGCGACTTCCCCGAGCTGAGGATCCGCCGGACGGACGACCCGCAGACCGTGGTCGTGGAGATGCGCGGCGTCGGCCTCCTGGTCGGGACGGGCGCGCCCTTCGACATGCGCTACATCGCCGTGGTGACCGTCCGGGACGGCCGGTTCACCTCCTACCGCGACTACTGGAACCCGCTCGCCGTGCTGGAGGCCGGCGTCGACTTCGCCCCGGGGAGCACCCGATGACCGTCACCCCGTCCACCCTGGTCGTCGGCGCCACCGGGACCACCGGGAGCCGGACCGTCGCCGCGCTGGTCGCCGCCGGACACCGTGTCGGCGCCGCGAGCCGCCGCGCCGCCCCGCTGCCCGGAGCCACGGCGGTGCGCTTCGACTGGTACGACCCCACCACCTTCGACGCCGCCCTCGGCGACCACGACCGGCTCTACCTCGTCCCCCCGGTCGGCGAGCCCGAGCCGCTGCCCGTCATGCTGCCCTTCCTCCGGCTGGCCGTCGCCGCAGGCGTGCGCCGCGCCGTCCTGCTCAGCTCCTCGGCGGTGCCGGAGGGCGGCCCGGCGGTGGGTGCCGTGCACGCCGAGCTGCCCGGACTGTTCGAGGAGTGGGCCGTGCTGCGCCCCTCCTGGTTCCTGCAGAATTTCACCGGCGCGCACCCGCATGCCCGCAGCATCCGCGAGGAGGGCGTCGTCCGCACGGCGACCGGGAGCGGCCGGGTCGGCTTCGTGGACGCCGCGGACATCGCCGCCGTCGCCGCGCACGCCCTCACCGCCGACCGGGCACCCGACACCGACCTGGTACTGACCGGCCCGGAGGCTCTCGGCTACGACGACATCGCCCGGATCGCCGCCGAGTTCCTCGGCCGCCCCGTCGTCCACCGGCGGCTCGGCCGCGCGGAACTGGCCGCCGAGCTGACCAGGGGGATGCCCGCCCGCTTCGCCGCGATGCTGGCCGATCTCGACGGTGCCATCGCCGCCGGGGCGGAGGACCGCACCACCGACACCGTCCTGCGCCTCACCGGCCGACCTCCGCACGGCTTCCGGGAGGTGGCCGCGAGGGAGTTGCGGCCCCGGGGCGCCGCTCCGCAGGGCAGTCACCGGGGCTGACGGTTCGTCACAGTGTCTACGACTGAGGGTCAACCGGTCCTCCGTGACGGACGTCCCGCCGAGGACGGGGCCGGCGGGGCCGGGCAGGTCCCGCCGGTCGCCGGGGTGGCGACGGCTCTGCTGGTCCCCTGCGCGGTGCGGGAGGGCGGCCGCACACCGCGGTGAGGGTTCTCCAGCCCGCCGACGGGTGCCGAGGTCGGACGGGACGGGGCACCGGCGGGCGGAGGTGGCCGGATCGTGACATCGACGGGTGGAGCAAGCCCTTGACGCTGAAAGTAATGTTCCTTAACTTAATGCCCGCGTCGCCTCCTCCTCCGCTCCGTCCCCCACTTCATGGAGCCATCCGTGTCCGCAGGCTTCACCCGAAGAATCGGCCTCTTCCAGGCCACCACGATCAACATGAGCCAGATGTGCGGGATCGGCCCGTTCGTCACCATCCCGCTGATGGTCGGCGCCTTCGGCGGTCCGCAGGCCGTCGTCGGCTGGATCGCCGGCGCGCTGCTCGCCCTCGCCGACGGTCTGGTCTGGGCCGAGCTCGGCGCCTCGCTGCCCGGGGCCGGCGGCACCTACGTCTACCTGCGCGAGGCCTTCCAGTACCGGACCGGGCGGCTGATGCCGTTCCTGTTCGTCTGGACGGCGATGCTCTTCATCCCGCTGATCATGTCCACCGGCGTCCAGGGTCTGGTGCAGTACCTCGCCTACCTGTGGCCGGGCATGACCACCGCGCAGGGCGACATCGTCGGCGTGGCCGTCCTCGCCCTGGTCGTGCTCCTGCTGTGGCGCAAGGTCGAGAACATCGGCAAGCTCACGGTCGCGCTCTGGGGCGTGATGATCGTCTCGGTCGGCGCGGTGATCCTCGCCTCCTTCACCGACTTCCACCCCTCGATGGCCTTCACCTGGCCCGCCCACGCGATCGAGCTGACCCACGGCCAGTTCTGGATCGGCTTCGCCGCCGGTCTGACCATCGGGATCTACGACTACCTCGGCTACAACACCGCCTCGTACCTCGGTGCCGAGATCAAGAACCCCGGCCGGGTCATGCCGCGCGCCATCATCGTCTCGATCATCGCCATCATGGGCGTCTACCTGCTGATGCAGATCGGCGTCCTCGGCGTGATCCACTGGCAGGACATGCTCGACCCGGAGAACGTCGCCTCCAGATCGGTCGCCTCCGCGGTGCTGGAACAGACCTGGGGCAAGGGCGCCGCCGACACCGTGACGGTCCTCATCCTGATCACCGCCTTCGCCTCCGTCTGCGCCGGTCTGCTCGGCGGCTCGCGCGTGCCCTACGACGCGGCCCGCGACGGGATGTTCTTCCGCGCCTTCGGCAAGCTCCATCCCAAGCACGAGTTCCCGGTCGTCGGGCTGCTGTCGATGGGCGCGATCACCGCCGGCGGTTTCCTGTTCGCCCGGCACATCGGGAACGTCGCCGAGCACCCGCCGCTCACCGTGCTGATCACCCTGCTCACCAGTGTCATGGTGATCGTCCAGGCGCTCGCCCAGATCGCCGCCGTGGTCGTGCTCCGCAAGCGGCAGCCCGACCTCGCCCGCCCCTACAGGATGCTGCTCTACCCGTTGCCGGCCGTCGTCGCCGCCATCGGCTGGACGGTCATCTACGGCTACGCGGACAAGGCCAACCCGGGTGTCCACCCGATCGAGTGGTCGCTGGCCTGGGTCGGCCTCGGCTGCGTCGCCTACCTGATCTGGTCCAAGGTCGAGGGCGCCTGGCCGTTCGGCCCCAAGGAGATCCGCGAGGAGTTCCTGGACGCCCAGAACGCCGGGGCCGAGGCCGCTCCGGTCGGGTGACCACCGACCCGTTCCACCCCCGACCGCCGGCCGGCGGGTGGGTGGCGCCGCACCGCCGCCCGCCCGCCGCCCGGCCACCATCCGAGGACCACTCCTTGACCGCCGACACCGCCGACACCCGTCCGCATCCGCGCCCGCACCCCCGTTCGCGCCCTCGCCCCGTCGGCGCCGGCGCCGTCATCGGCATCGACTTCGGCGGCACCAAGACCGAGGTCGCCCTCGCCGACTCCGACGGCACCCCGCTGCGGCGGATCAGGTTCGCCACCCGTCCCGAGCAGGGGCCCGACCAGGTCCTGGCCCGCGCCGGTGCGGCGGTCCGCGAACTCGCCGGGCACGCCCGGACCGCGCTCGGTCTGCCGGTGGTCGCCCACGCCGCGGTCAGCCCGGGCGTCATCCGGCCGGACCGGATCCTGCTCACGCCGAACCTGCCCGGCTGGGAGAGCCTCGCCCTCGCCGAGCGCCTGGCGCTCGAACTCGGCGTGGACAGCGTCGCGGTGGCCAACGACGTCCGCGCCGGAGCCCTCGCCGAACTGCGCCGGGGCGCCCTGCGCGGCGCCGACCCCGGCGTCTACCTCAGCCTCGGCACCGGCGTCGCCGCCGCGCTCACCGTCGGCGGCCGGGTGCTCGACGGCGCGCACCAGGCGGCCGGCGAGATCGCCTACCTGGACCCCGGCCGGTCGGGCGGGGTGCCCGTCGCCGCCGTCGCGGACGGGCGCGCGCCACTGGAGGAACTGGTCGGTGGCAAGGCCCTCGGCGAACGCAGCGCCGCGGAACTGGGCGAGGAGCTCACCGCCGACCGCCTGTTCACCAGCGCCGACCCGGTGGCCGGGCGGATCGCCCGGGAGGCGCTCGACACGCTCGCGACAGCCGTCGCCAACATCGCGGTGCTGCTGGACCCGGAACGGGTCGTGGTCGGCGGCGGCATGATGGCCGCCGGAGCGGTGATCCTGCCCGCCCTCACCGAGCACCTGGACCGCGCCGTGCCGTTCCCGCCGGCCGTCCTCCCGGCGCGGTTCACCGCCGACGCCTCCCTGCACGGGGCGATCACCCTGGCCCTCGACCACCGGCGCGTCCCCGCCGGCTGCTGAAGCCGGTCCGGGCGGGGCGGTTGGGCCGACGGCGGCCGGACCCCGTGCGGCCGGTCAGCTGCCGCCGGCTCCGACCCGCTCCGGTGGGCAGAGGAAGAAGAGCTCGGGATCACTGTCGTCCAACCCGTGCAGCAACCCGACCGCGCGCCACCGCTCGCGCCCGAGCAGCCGCTGCATCGGCAGGTTCGAGACGTTCGTCGAGGTGAACAGCTTGGGCGCGGTGCAGGCCGCCCCCGCGGCGCGGAGCAGGAGCGAACCGACGCCGCGTCGGCGGGCGCCGTCCGCGACCATCAGCATGGTCACGAATCCCTGCTCGAAGAAGGTGTGCTCCACCACGCCGTACCCCAGCGGCCCCGACCGGTCCTCGGCCACCAGGACGAGCCCCTCCTCGCACCATCGCCGGACGGCCGCGCGCCGGCCCTGGTCGCCCGCCGCCGCGATCGTGTCGATGCCCGCGATCGCGGACCAGTCCGAAGGCGCGGCGGTGCGCACCAGGATCCCGCCGGGTGTGTGGATGTCCATGGGAGCATCCTGGCAGTACCCCCTCGGGCACCGGTCAGGACGGCCCGGGGAGGACGGCCCGGGGAGGACGGCCCCGGTTCAGGACGGCCCGGGGGCGGGAGCCGCGGCGGGTTCGGTTGCGTAGCGGCGCATCAGCCCGAGCTGCGCCTCGGGTGTCACGGCCTCGGCGCCGGCGTGGAGGTCCCGCAGCTCGCGGAAGTACCGGACGTACGGGTCGGGGGTGAAGGTGCTGAGCATGACGGCCGGTTCGTCGCCGACGTTGGCGAAGGTGTGCGGTGCGCCCGGCGGGACGACGACCAGGGTTCCCGCGACCGCGTCGTGCTCCTCGCTCCCGACGGTGAACCGCACCGAGCCGGAGACGACGTAGAAGCCCTCGTCGTGCCCGGCGTGGCGGTGCTGGGGCGGGCCGGGTGTGTGCGGGGCGATCACGGACTCGGCGATGCCCAGGCGATGTCCGGTGGTGGTGCCGTCCTCCAGGATCCGCATTCGGGTGGTGCCGAGCAGGACGGTCTCGCCCTCGCCCGGGCCGACCACGGACACGGTGGGCGCGGCGGGGACTGAGGGCGCGGCGGGGGCGGTGGGCGCGGCGGGGAGTACGGGGGCGGCGGGGTCGTCAGGGTCCGTGGCGGGTGCGCCGGCGTTCGGTACTTCGGTCATGGATCGATTGCACCGTCCGGGCGCTGCGCCCGTCCAAGACCCGTTCCGTGGCGGCCGATACCGCACGGGTATCGTTGCCGGTATGGAGCTGCGGACCCTGCGGTACTTCGTCGCCGTCGCCGAGGAACTCCACTTCGGCCGGGCCGCCGCCCGTCTGCACATGAGCCAGCCCCCGCTGAGCCGGGCGATCCGGCAGCTGGAGGCCGAGCTCGGCGCCGTTCTGCTGAACCGCTCGGCCACCGGTACGACACTCACCCCGGCCGGGGAGACGCTGCTGGCCGAGGCGCGCGAGCTGCTGGACCGCACCGAGCTGGCCCGGGCGCGGGTCGCAGCGGCGGCCGGACCGGCCACCCTGACCGTCGGCCTCCTGGGTGACAGCGCCGACCTCGGGGTCGCGCGGCTGGCTGCTGCCTACCGCGACCGGCGCCCCGACGTGGAGATCCGCGTCCGGGAGACCGATCTGACCGACCCGACCTGCGGGCTGCGGGCCGGCCTGGTCGACGTCGCGCTGACCCGCGGCCCGTTCGACGAGACCGGGCTGTGTGTCCGGGAGCTGCGGGCGGACCCGGTGGGCGCGGTGCTGCGCGCCGACGATCCGCTCGCCGGCCGTACCAGGCTGCGGCTGGCCGACCTGGCCGGGCGGCGGTGGTTCCAGTTCCCGGAGGGGACGGACCCGCGCTGGCAGGCGTACTGGAACGGCGGCGCCCGACGGCAGGGTCCGGTCGTGCGCGCCGTCCAGGAGTGCCGGCAGGCGGTGCTCTGGAACGGCACGGTCGGGATGGCGCCGCTCGGGCACGAGCCGCCCGCCGGACTGGCCGTCGTGGCGGTGACCGACATGCCGCCGAGCCGGGTGGTGACGGCCTGGAACGCGGGGGACCCGAATCCGCTGGTCCGCGGCTTCGTGCGCACGGCGGTGGCCGTGTACGGGGCCTGACTGTCCATCATCGGGCCGTTCGGGCCATTGGGGACGATCGGACCGATCAGACCGATCGGGCTGATCGGGCTGATCGGGCTGTTAAGTCGTCGAGCTGTCGGGCCGACGGACGATCGACCGGACCGGACTTCCGGAGCGTTGAATTCCGTTGTGTCGGAAGGTCAGTGACGGATCGTCATGTCGCCGATGCGGAACGTTCCTGGTCGAACGGGCGGGCGGTAAAGGGCTTTCAAAGGTGATGTGACATGTGCCATTGTACTAATCACCGCTCCCCACCGGTATCGACGGAGTCCCATCGACCACCGTCGTCCTTTGGTCCTCACCCCCACCGGTCGCGTCCCCAACGCGACCGACCCAAGGCCCGGAGGCCCCCACGTGAGAACCGCACGTCTGTCGCACCTTCGGCAGTTGGCAAGACTCCTGACGCTAGTGCTCTCCATGGTCCTGACAGTCGGTCTGTTCGCCCCGCTCGGGCAGGCCGCACCCGTCGCCGCGTCCCCCGTCGCGGTACCGCCGGCCGGCGGCGACGCCGCTGGAGCACGCACGGCCCCCTCCGACGAGCTCCCGCCGCCCGGCGTCGAGCGGACCGTGCGGTCCGGCGACCCCGCCGCGGTGCCCGCCGCGCACAGCGGGGACCTCGGGTCGGCCGACCTCGAGCCCCGCAACGACTTCGCCCCCTGGCGCGTCCAGCAGTCGGCGGCGGCCGAGCGGTCCGGCCGGGGCGCGGCCGCCGGTGAGGCGTCCGGCGAGGCCGTGGCCTGCAACCCGACCGACTTCGGGCGGACGGGCGCGGAGCTGATCAGGCTCATCAAGTCCGTGGACATGGCCTGCGTCGACAGTCTGTTCAGGATCGAGCCCCGCTACGCGGCCGCCGCGTTCCGCGAGTCCCAGATGCTCACGGTGGCCGCCGCCGTCAACGAGGCCGCCGTCGCCTACCGGGGCGACAACAGCGGCTCGATCCAGCAACTGATGTACTACCTGCAGGCCGGTTACGCCGTGCAGTGGGACAACCGTCTCGTGGTCGGCGAGTACAGCAGCGAGGTCCCGAAGGCGATCCTCCCCGGCGTGCGGGCCTTCTTCGACAACTCCCACGCGCTGGACACCACCGCCGAGAACGCCGGCCCGCTGGCGAACGCGGGCGTGCTGGCCGACGTCACCCGCGAGCCCGTCACCTACCTGCCGATCGCCAAGCGCCTGCTCACCGCCTACACCAGCAGCGCGTGGGACAAGGACAACCTGATGTGGGCGCTCAATCCGGCCTTCCTGGTGCTGTACCGGGGCATCCGGAGCGAGGACCCGAAGTTCCGCGAGGAGATCCAGAAGGACCCGGCGCTGATCGACCTGGTGGCGGCCTTCGCCGATCGGGCCCTCGTCCACGCCGGCGGCGCCTACGACGGCGTGCTCTCCAACGCCGTCAACGAGCTGAGCCGGTTCATGTTCTACCCCGAGTTCCGCCCGCGGGTGCGTCCGCTCCTTCAGGCGCTCACCGCGAAGTTCTCGGTCACCGGCCCCACCCGGAACCAGCGCGCGACGGCCGCGGTCGGCGTGCGCAACTACGACCAGGCGAACTGCGCCTCCTACGGCACCTGCCAGGACGCCGAGCGGTTCCAGGCCGAGTACCTGACCCACGTCGAGCAGTGCAGCCCGAGCATCCGCATCCTCGCCGAGTCCATGGCCCCGGAGCAGCTGGACGGCACCTGCACCGGCCTCAACGGCCAGGACGCCTTCTTCCACGCCGTGGTGCGGGACGACGGCCCGGTCGCGGACGACCTCAACAGCACCATCGACGTCGTCGTGTTCGACAGCTCTGCCGAGTACAAGCTGCTCTCCACGGTCATGTTCGGAAACTCCACCGACAACGGCGGCATGTACCTGGAGGGCAGCCCGGCCAAGGCCGGCAACAAGGCCCGGTTCGTCGCCTACGAGAAGACCTGGGGCGAGCCGGGCTTCTCGATCTGGAACCTCAACCACGAGTACACCCACTACCTCGACGCCCGGTTCGACATGCACGGCAGCTTCGAGGCGGCCGACCCCACCCCCGTCGCCTGGTGGACCGAGGGCCTCGCCGAGGTCGTCGCCGACTCCTACCTCGAGGTCGTGAACACCCTGGCGATCGAGGCGGCCGCCAAGCACACCTACCGGCTGAGCACGCTCTTCGACAGCCACTACGAGAACGAGGACCGCACCTACCGCTGGGGCTACCTCGCCGTCCGCTACATGCTGGAGCGCCACCGGCCCGACGTGGACAGCCTCCTCGCCCTGTACCGCAAGGGCGACTGGGCCGGCTCCCGCACCCTCCTCAAGACGACCATCGGCACCCGGTACGACGCCGACTTCGACGCCTGGCTGAACTCCTGCGCGGCCGGCGAATGCAGGAACACCCCGAGCTTCCCGAGGCTGACCGAGTGCGCGGGCGGTGACATCCGCAGGCTCGACAGCAACTGCGCCCGGAGCAACCTGTCGGCGACCACCGGCAACTACGCGCACTTCTACCTCTGGGTGCCGGCGGGCACCCGCCAGGTCCGGGTCACGAGCAGTGGCGGCACCGGCAACGGCGAGCTCTACTACAACCCGTACGGCTGGGCCTACACCAACTCGTACGTCACCCGGTCGGCGGGCCCGGACAACGCCGAGACCCTCACCGTCACCAACCCGCAGGCCGGTTACGTCTTCTTCAGCCTCTACGCCCAGCAGGGCTTCAGTGGGGTGAGCGTCACCAGTGAGTTCTGATCCCCGCTCCTGACCGCTGTTCCTGACCGCTGCTCCTGATCCTGCTTCTGGTCCCGCTCCTGGTCCCCGGGCCGGGCGCCGTGCGCGCCCGGCCCGGGGCCTCAGCCGTCGATCCGGTGCTCCCGCCAGAACGGGGCGAGGTCCACCGGGGCGACCGCCTGGGCGGCGGCCTTGAACGCCGCGGTGGTCGAGACGCCGTACCAGTGGGCCCGGGCGTAGTCGCGCAGCAGGACGGCCATGGTGTCCGCGCCGAGCAGTCGGCCCAGCTCGTGGAGGGCGCAGGAGCCGTGGTCGTAGACGACCGCCTCGTACCGGTCGGGGTGCGCGTCCCAGTGGTTCATGGGCGAGGTCAGCCGCTCGTCCTCGGACTCCCAGCGGGCAGGTGCCGAGCAGTCCTCGTCGCCCCCGCCCAGGACGAGGTCGGCGGCGTACTCGCTGAAGGACTCGTCCAGCCAGGGCGCGCGGTACTGGTCGTCGCCGACGATGCCGTACCACCACTGGTGCGCCAGCTCGTGGACCAGCGCGAAGGGCTTGACCCGGTCGAGGACGAAGCCCGGGTACTCCATGCCGCTGAACCAGAAGGCGTTGTCGAGGACGACGGTCAGCTCGCCGTACGGGTAGGCGCCGAAGCGGGCGGAGTGCGCGTCGACCGCGCCGCGCGCGAGTTCCAGCATCCGGCCGGCCTCCTCGGCGGTGACGTCGGGGGTCGCGAACACCCCGATCCGCACGCCGTCCGCCGACCGGCCCGCGAGCCGGGTGAACGGACCGGCGGCCCAGGCGAAGTCGCGGACCCGACGGGCGGTGACGGTGGTGACGGTCCGGCCCGGTCCGCCGGGCGCGTCCGTGGCGCTGCCGGTGGCGGGGACCAGCAGGCCGGAGGGGTGGTCCAGGGTGACGGAGTAGTCGGCCGCGAGGGAGTAGAAGGACTCACCGTTGCGGGTGTACGGGTCGAGGTGCCAGCCGTCGCCGTCCAGCACGGCGAGCGTGGGCAGGGCGTTGCCGAGGACGGTGTACGCGCCGTCGCGCCCGAAGCGGTCGAGGCCCTCAGGGACGTCGACGGACAGCTCGAAGTCGAGGGTGCCGGACTCGCCCTGGCGCAGCGGCCGGGGGAGCGGGACCCTGAGCGTGGTGCAGTCCGCGCTGGAGGTGCCGGTGATGCCCGTCAGCCGGACGGCGGGCGCCGCGCACCCGCCGCGGGCGTTGCCCCAGAGCCGCAGGTACACGGCGGACAGCGGTTCGGGCGCGACCTGGGTGAAGCCCACCCGCTGACGGCCTCGCCAGGCCGCACCGGTTGCGTCGCTGTGCAGCGTCACGGTGTGGGTGACGGCGGCGGGGGTTCGTGGCCCGTCGCCGTGCCGGTGGGACCCGGAGAGGTGGCGGCCCGGCGGGGCCGCGGCCACCACCGACAGGAGCACGGCGAGCACGGCGGCGACCGCGAGGACGGCGTTCGGGGCGGGCGAGCCGTGGCGGCGTCGCATCGGACGTGGTGGCTCCTGTCGGTGGCGGCGGTCCCGGCGCCGGTGGCAGCCGGGGCGGGCAGGTGGGTCGGGTGGTGTCGGGTGGGGTGGAGCGGGTGGAGCAGGCAGGTCAGGCAGGTCAGGCAGGCCGGGACGTGCCGCGGTGGCGCGCCAGGACCCGCTGGACGGCGCGGTCGACGGCGGGCAGCGAGGCGGCGAGGTCGGTGTAGACCACTTCCTCCACCTCCGCCACCGTGTGCAGCCCCTGGACCAGGAAGGTGTACTCCCGGCCGCGTTCCAGCAGCAGCACGATCGGCTTGCCGAAGGCGCTGGCCCAGCCGATCTCGATGTGGGTGCCGGGGGAGGCCGGGGAACCGGGCAGCGCGAGGAAGAGCTCCGCCTTGCGGATCTCCTCCTGGTCGAGTGCGGTGCACTGCTCGGGACGCATCAGTTCGGCGCCCCAGGCCTCCCGGCGGTGGGCGTTGTGGACGGCGACGCCCTGCGACTCGAAGTGCTTGATCAGCAGATCGAAGGGCTCCCGGGCGCCCGGCGGCATCTCCCCGGTCTCCGGGTCGAGCAACTGGATGAACGGCCCGGCCAGGAACAAGGTCCGGGGCAGGTCGGCGAGGTGGGCGGTGAGGTCGGTGGTCATGGCGCTCAGTCCTTGAGGAAGCACTGGATGTAGGCGTCACCGCTGGTGCCGTGGGTGTACTCGGTGGTGTCGTACGCGGTGTAGGGGTGGCGCTCGACCCGGATCGAGCGGAAGTGCGGGGTGTACTGCCAGCGCAGCTCGGGCTTGGTGCTGAAGAAGGGGATGAAGACCCCGCCCGGGCGCAGCACCCGGACCACCTCGGGCATGGTGCGGGCCCACAGCTCGGCGTCGGTCCACACCTCCATGTCCAGGGCCGGGTCGAAGAACATCCCGTCGATGCTCTCCGAGGGCAGCTCGAAGATCCGCCGGAAGAAGTCCCCGCGTTCGACGGTGAGGTTCTCGGGCACCTGGGGGTGCTTCGCGCGGAAGAGGTCCTCGACCTCGTCGAAGATCTCCAGCACGGTGTGCTGGCGGGTGGCCGGGTTCCGGGCGATCCGCAGGGCGGACAGCCCGAGGCCGAGCCCGACCTCGTAGAAGTCCTGGCCGTACTCGCAGAGCAGGTCGGCGCTCGCCCACATCAGGTCGCGCTCCCAGGCCTGCATGGCCTGCTCTCCGCCGATGCTGAGGGTCACCTCGCCGTTCTGCTCGATGAGCTGGATGTCGGGCTTCGCGCCGGGCTCGGTGCTGGTGGGGGTACTGGTCATGGCAGTGGTGTCCTCGGGGTGTGCGGGCGGGGTGGCGGGTCAGCCGGGCAGGACGCCGAAGTGGCGCCGGGCGGTGGAGACGGCGAGGTCCTGGACGGCGAACACGGTGAAGTAGTAGGCCTGCGGGGCGGTGGCGGGGTCGAAGCGGACCCGGAACGCGACGTCCGTCGGCCGGCCGCCGACGGCGCGGACCTTGGCGTGCTCGGGTTCGACCGTGGCGTCCGCGCGCAGGTAGCTGGGGACGAACAGGCCGAGTCGGACGGGGCCGGTGCGGGCGGCGGTGAGTTCTGCGCGCACCTCCAGGACGCCGCCCTGCGGGACCTCGTCGGCGCTGTGGGCGAGCAGTGAGGGCGCCTCCGGCAGCCGGAAGGTGACGTCCCCGCAGCGCATGCAGACCGCGCAGACGGTGTCGAGGATCTGCGGGAGCAGGCCGCGCCGGGTGAACTCCTGGGCCGGGCGCCCGCAGTGGCAGGTCACCTCGCGCACCTCGGGGTCCAGCGAACTGCGGTCGCCGAAATGCGCCGGGTAGTTCATCAGCTCGTCCTCGGGGTCCGCCGCGACCTGCCCGGCCAGCACGTGGTCGAGCGACTGCAGGTCGGCGGTGAGCGAGGCGCCGATCTCGGCGGCGGACTGGTCGGCGAGGTGGGTGGGCCGGGCCACCCAGAGGTCCACCTTCCGGGCGAGCTTGGTCAGCCGGGGGCGCAGGGCGTGGTTGTGCGGCAGGAGTTCGGAACCGAGCAGGGCGTTCAGCCGGCGGCCGACGGTGAGCAGCAGGGGGTCGGGCCGGTGGTCGGCCGGTTCGGGCGCGGGCGCGGTCGCGTCCGGCAGGCCGAACCGCAGGAAGGCCGGGTACGGGTGCGAACCGGCCAGGCTGGCGTTGAGGGTGTCCACGGTGTCGCCACCGGTGAGGGCCGCGCGCATCCAGGCGACGTTCTCGGGCCGGTCGGAGTCGTGCACCGAGACGGCGGCGACCACGGTGCGCGCCGGGCCGTCCAGCGCGTTGAGCAGCAGCTGGTACTTCGGGTCGTACAGGGCGAGGTCGGCCAGCGGGCCGCTGTTGCAGGCACTGAGGACCACCTCGACGGCCGGTACCCGGTGCAGCGGGACGAGCTTGTCCTCGGGCTTGTAGCAGGGCAGTCCGTAGGAGCAGCGCGGGCCGAGCAGCCCCGGCCGGGGCTCGGCGGCCGGGCTGAGGCCGCAGATGGTGAACTCGCCCAGGTTGACGCTGTCGTCCTTGCCGTGGCCCTGGAACGCGACCTTGCGCCAGTGGGTGCCGAGGATCGCGGTCTGGATGTCGACCCGCTCGAAGTCGCGGTCGTCGTGGACCTGGACGCCGGGCAGGTGCGGCGGCCGGTCGGTGTCGGTGAACAGCCCGACCGCCCCGATCGCGGCGGTCGGCCGGGCGTACTGCTTGGCGACGTTCCAGGCGAGCGAGGCGGCGTCGCGCCCGCTCAGCAGGGTCAGGGCGTGGGTGCGGCTGCGGTAGGTGGCGAACAGCAGGGAGCGCACCGGGTCGAGGGTGAGCTGTTCGTAGCAGCCGATCAGCAGCAGGCTGCCGGGGCGGTCGCGGAGGAAGGCGGCGGTGTCGGCCAGCCGCTCCTCGGGCAGCCACTCGGTGGCGAGCGGACCGGCCAGCTCGGCGAGGCCGTCCGGCAGCCGGTCGGCGCCGAGGACGATGCCGAGGTCGAGCGGCCGGGGGCGGTGGAGGGTGTCGTACAGCTGCTCGGCGAGGTCGAGGCTCTGCGTCAGGTCCGTGCGGCCGTCGACCGGGACCGGCACCCCGACGGTGCCCGCGGCGGGTCCGCGGGTGGTGCCCGGGGTGGTGCCCTCGGAGGATTCCGGGGAGGCGTCCTCGGGAGCGGCTGTGGGGACGTCCGTCGAAGCCAGGAACTCTTTGACGGCCGAGGGGAACTGGGTGAGCTTGACGGGCCGGAACAGCGGGCCTTCGGGCTTCATCGTCGGTGACCTCGTGGGCGGGAGGGGAGTGGTGGGTGGCACGGGGCAGCGGGTGGCACCGGGGCCCGCGCCGCCCCTGGAGCGGAGGCGAGTGCGGGTGCGGGTGCGGTTGTGGGTGCGGGTGCGGCGGTGGGTGTGCGGTGGCCGGTCATACGGCGCACCCCGCGGCCGTCGCGGACGCGGTGCCCCGGTCGAGCAGCGGGCGGACGGCGAAGGCCAGGACGGCGGCGCCCAGCGCGACGGCGAAGGCGACGGCGAACACCCCGCGTGCGCCTAGCGGTTCCACCAGCAGCCCGCCGGCCTGCTGACCGACCGCGTCGCCGAGCACGGTGGCCAGCGAGGCCCAGGTGAAGGCCTCCGCCAGCGAGCCGTTCGGTGCCACCGCGCCGACCAGGGTCATCTCGACGGCCGACACCAGCGCGATCGGAGCGCCGCCGACGGCCAGGGCGAGGGCGAGCAACGGCTGCGAGGTGGCCGCCAGCGCCAGGCCCGTCCCCAGCGCGTAGGCCAGGACCAGCCGCGGGAAGCGCACCGCCGCCGGGACGTCGGACTGCGAGCGCCCGAGCCAGACCGCGCCCAGTGCGCTGCCGACGCCCCAGCAGGCGTAGACGAGGCCGGTGCCGCCGGGGGAGCCGTGCGCCGCCACGAAGGCGGGGATGCCGAGGGTGAGCAGTCCGATCGGCACGGCGCTGGCCGCCATGACGGCGGTGAGCGCCAGCATCGGCGGGTTGCGCAGCGGGCCGAGCAGGTCGCGCCGCTCGGTGCCCCGGTCCGGGTCCGTCCCCGGCGGGAGCCGGACCAGGGCCAGCCCCAGCGCACCGGCGCCGCCGAGCGCGGCCACGGCGGTGACGGCCAGTGCGGCCGAGCCGGCCAGCATCAGGGCGGCCAGCATCAGCGGCGCCCCGATCACCAGGACTTCGGTGAGGATCGCCTCCCAGAGATAGGCGGTGTCCCGTTCGGTGTCGGCCAGCGGCAGTCGGGCCCAGAGCGAGCGCATGCAGGCGTTGGCCGGCGGCAGGGCGATCCCGGCGGCGGTGGCGGCGGCCAGCTGTCCCCAGGAGCCGGGCCGGGTGGTCCAGGCCAGCGCGGCGAGCGCCGCCGGGTAGCACAGCCCGGTGGCGAGCAGCACGGGCCGCCGGCCGTCGCGGTCCAGTCGCCTGGCCACCAGCGGCCCGCCGACCGCCATCCCGGCGGTGTAGAGCGCGCTGGTCAGGCCCGCCTGGGCGAAGCTGCCGCCCTGCTCGCGGACCACCAGGACGGTGGCCAGCGACATCAGGTAGACCGGGAGCCGGCAGACCAGGCTCCAGCCCGCCACCGCGGGCACGTGCGGGCGGCGCAGCAGCGTGCCGAAGCGGTGGACCAGGGTGTCCCGGGCCGGGGCGGAGGTGCTCACCTGGTTCAACGGGCTCCTTCCCGGCCGGGGGCCGGACCGGTCACGGGGACCGGATCGGCCGACGGGGCCAGGTCGATCACGAAGGCGCCGAGCACCTCGCGCATCCGCCGCTCCACCTCCTCGATCGAGGCCCCGACCACGTGGACGTACCCGGAGGCGTTGTGCGAGGCGCGTCGGGCGGAGACGGTGTCGCCGACCCCGACCTTGAGAACGGCCTCGACCACCCCGGGGACACGCAGCAGGTCCTCCGCCGGGGTGATCCGGTGGACCGTCCCGGAGCCGGGCAGCGGCAGCAACAGGTCGCCCGCGCAGCGTCTCTGACGATAGCTCAGATCCGGTGCGAGCCCCCGGTAGACGTCCAGGGTGGCCCCGAAGACGTCGAAGCCGTACGCGTGCCCGTGGTTGGCCGGGATCTCGCAGCCGGCCAGCCGCAGCCCGATCTCGCCGGCGTACAGCTCGCCGTCGACGAGGAAGAACTCCATGTGCGCGTAGCCGTGGTCGATGTCCATGCCGGCGACGACGGTCTGCAGCAGCGCCCGCAGGTCCACCGGCGGCGCCTCGTCGGTGCCCACGCTGATGTTGGCGTTCATCGCCCCGTCGACGATGTCCAGCGGACGGCAGGGCATCGCGCTCGGCCAGGCGTCCAGCACCTCGCCCCGGTGCACGACCGCGCACACCTCCCACTCGGTGCCGCCGAGGAACTCCTCCACCATCCAGTCCCGGGCGCCGAGGTCGAGGCCGGACAGCGCCTCGGGGCCGTCCAGCCGGTGGGTGTCCACGCACGCGAAGGAGTCCACCGGCTTCAGCACCAGCGGCCAGCCGTGCTCGGCGGCGAAGGCCGTGATCGCGGCCGCCTCCCGGACCCGGGTGAACGCGGCGGTGCGCAGGCCGAGTTCGCGGAAGCGTTGCTTCATCGCGGCCTTGTCCCGCACCCAGGCCACCTGCTGCTCGGTCAGGTGCGGCAGCCCGGCGAGTGCGGCGAAGCGCTGGGCGAGCGCCTGCCGAGGCTCGGAGGGATTGCAGAACCGCTTCGGCGCGACGGGGAGTTCGGCCCCGGCCCAGGACCGGTAGCGCTCCGCCTCCCGCTCCAGCGGCTCCCCGGCCCGCACCCAGAAGGCGGGCAGGTGGGCGGTCCGGCGCAGATGGTCCTCGGAGAGGTCGGCGCGCAGCTCCTCGAAGCGCAGCAGCACGAGGTGCTCGGGGAGTGTGCGGGCCGCGTACCGGGTGAAGGTGGACGGCCGGTCGTCCACCATGAGCAGTACCGGGCCGGCGCCGCTCACACCGTCTCCAGGACGCGGCGGACCGCCTTGACCGCGGCCGCCTGCTCGGCCTCCGGGAGCTCGGGGGAGAGCGGCAGGCACAGGGTGCGGTCCAGCAGGTCGCGGGTGCGGGCGAAGCCGTCCCGGCTGAGCCGGAGCGGCCCCTCGGGGGCGTGGTTCCAGGGGAAACCGTCGGCGTACAGGGAGCGGCGTCCGGTGAGGACCGGGTGCTCGGGCAGCAGGTACTTGCCGAGCGTCCAGTGCGCGATGCCCTCGGCGGTGAGGGCGGCCACGGCGGCGTCCCGCAGCTCCCGGGACTCGCAGCGCAGGCGCATGCTCACCTTGACGTCGCCGCGGGCGCGCGGCAGCGGCCGGATGTCCGTGCGGCCGGGCAGCTCGGACAGGGCGAGCGCGTACATCCGCTCCAGCCCGGCCAGCACCTCGTCCAGGTGCCGGAACTGCTGGCACTGGACGGCGGCGACCTCCTCGCTGGTGACGAAGTTCTCGCCGTAGTGGGCGTCCTGGTCCCAGGTCGGGTAGTGGCCGGGCACCCGCGCCGAACCGTGGTCGTGGTAGCAGCGCATGGTGGCCCCGGCCCGCTCGTCGCCCGTGACGACGAGGCCGCCCTCCCCGGAGGTGAGCACCTTGTTGTGGTGGAAGCTGAACACCCCGGCGTAGCCCGCCGTGCCGACCTCCCGGCCGTCCGGGAACCGGCCGCCGAGGGTCTGCGCGCAGTCCTCGATCAGGTAGGGCACACCCTCCGGCAGGGTGGCCACCGAGCCCTCCATGTGGGCCACGATCACCCGCTGGGCGTCCGGCGGCAGCAGGGTCCGGTCCAGCGCGAGCGACTCGTCGGCGTCGACCAGTACCGGGATCAGCCCGCAGGACAGCACCGCACCGGCCACCGCGACGAAGGTGACGGCCGGGATGTACACCGGGTCGCCGATCGAGGGGCGGGTGGAGATCAGGGCGAGCCGCAGTGCCTCCGTGCAGTTGTGCACGGCCAGCGTGTGGGCGACGCCGAGCCGCTCGCCCACCCGGCGCTCCAGCCGGGAGGCCATGCTCTCCTGCTCGGTCTGGTAGCGGAACAGCACCTGGTGGTCGATCACCTCCTTGAGCTCCGCCATGTCGGACCAGTCGAGGTAGTTGGCGCCGTAGGGGAGGAAACGCTGGCCTTGCCGCTGGTGGAGGGTCATCGGGCGTCCGTCTCCGTGATCGGGTGCGTCGTGGCGTCGACGAGCAGCTGCTGACCGCGGAAGTTGTGCAGCAGCAGGCCGCCGTCGGGCGTCTCGGTGAAGGAGGGGCGGGAGACCGGGATCTTGCCGATCTTCGTGGTGAGGACGTACTGCGGGACGCCGAACCCGGTGATGTGGCCCTGGAGGCCCTCCATGATCTCCCAGCCCTTCTCGACGGAGGTCATGAAGTGCGCGACACCGGTGACGTTGTCGCAGTGGTACAGGTAGTACGGGCGGACCCTGATGCGCAGCAGTTCGGTCATCAGCCTGCGCATGGTCGCGACGTCGTCGTTGATCCCGCGCAGCAGCACGGTCTGGTTGCCGACCGGGATCCCGTGGCGCAGCAGCCGGTCCACGGCGGCGGCCGACTCCGGGGTGATCTCCTTGGGGTGGTTGAAGTGGGTGTTCAGCCAGACCGGGTGGTAGCGGGAGAGCATCGTGCAGAGCTCCTCGGTGATCCGCTGCGGCAGCAGCACCGGGAAGCGCGAGCCGATCCGGATGATCTCCACGCTCGGGATGGCGCGCAGGCCGGCGACGATCTCCTCCAGCCGGCCGTCCTGGTAGGAGAGCGGGTCGCCGCCGGTGAGCAGCACGTCCCGGATCTCCGGGTGCTCGGCGATGTAGCGGAGGTCCTCGTCGTAGGCGCCGCCCTCGTCGTCGCGGAAGTAGCTGCCCTGGAGATCGGTGGTGTGGAACTTGCGGGTGCAGTGCCGGCAGTAGACCGGGCAGGCCTCGGTGACGAGCAGGATCACCCGGTCCGGGTACTTGTGCACCACCCGGTTGGTTCGCCGGTAGAGGGTGTCCCCGACCGGGTCCACCTCGGCGCCGGGGAACTCCAGCAGCTCCTCGGCGGCGGGCACGGCCTGCTGGCGGACCGGGCAGAGCGGGTCGTCGGGGTCCATCAGCGAGGCGTAGTAGGGGGTGATGCTCCAGCGGTAGCGGCCGGCCACGCCGGCGATGGCCCGCTCCTCGCCCTCGGTGAGGTTGATCCAGTCCCGGGCCTTCTGGACGGTGTTGACGCGCTTGCGCATGTGCCAGCGCCAGTCGTCCCACTCGGCCGGCTCCGGGGCGGGCCTGGCCGGGGGAGGTCCGGTGGTGTCTTCGCGGTCGGTGGGGGCGGCGTGGGACATGGCGTGCTCCGTACGAGGGGGGACGTCGGCCGACGGCGGTGGGCGCGGCGACCGCGGCTGGGTGGTCGGCTACGGCGGCGCGAGCAGGAGTTGGCGGACGGTGCGGGCCACGCCCTGCGCGCCGCGGAGATCGTCGAGCCCGGGGCCGACGGCGCCCCACTGCTCCTCGGCCGAGGGCGGCTGCCAGAGCGCGGGATCGGCGGGGTCGGCGGCCCCGGGAACCGGTACGAGCCGGGTGACCCGCTCGGCGAGGTCCCGCTGGGCGCTGCCGAGCGCGGGCAGGAAGGCGAGCGGAGCGCGCCGGGCCTGCGCCAGTGCGACGGCCGCCCAGGTCGGCGAGGCGAGCAGGAGTTCGGCGCGGGCGTGCAGTTCGTCGGCGTCGGCCCCGGCCGCCGCGTCGACCGTCACCCCGGGCAGGCCGGCGGTGGCCGCGCGGACCGGGTCGAGCCCGGTGTCCCCGACCACGGCGCAGGAGCCGGTGCGGCGGACGGCCTCCCGGACCAGCGCGGGCAGCGGTCCGGTGGCGAAGGCCTCGGCCTCGGCCGGTGGGACGTCCCAGAACGAGAGCAGCAGCAGGGTGCCCTGCCGCTCCCGCCGGCGGCTCAGCCGGGCCGGTGCCAGCAGTCCGGTCGACCGCTCCCCGGCCGGCTGCTCCAGCCAGCCGGGCCACTGGGCGCGGGTGAGCATCCGGTCCGCGGGGAGCGGGGCGAGGGGGGCACCGGGGGCGGAGCGCAGGTGCAGCACCGGCACCCCGAGCCGGGCGAGGCGCGCGGTCGTCGCCTCCTCGTCGCAGACCAGCGCGGCGCCGGGCAGGGCCTGGTCCGGCAGCGCGTGCCCGTTGTCGGTCGACCGGGGCAGGTCGCCGAGATGGGCGGCCACCCGGCGCAGCGCGAGCACGGAGTCCAATTGCTGCTCCCGGCAGGCGAGCAGCACCGTCGGGCCGGCGGTCGGCACCGCCGGAGCGGTCGTCAGTACCGCCACGGTGCCACCTCTCCGAGCCGGGCCACGTCGTCGCTGTAGCCGGCCGCGGTGGTCGAGCAGCCGCTGCACACCCGGGGTCCGTGCTCGCGGAAGTGGTCCACGTGCTCCCGGAAGGCCGGGGTGTCCAGCAGCAGTACGCCGTTCTCCCGGATCGGCGCGCCCCCGGGGCCGTCGGCGTCCTCCCGGTGCGGGATGCAGCTGCAGGCGTGCATCCGGCCGCGCCGGCCGTCGATGTAGATCACGTCGTCCGTGACGTGGCAGAGCGGCAGCGAGGCCCGGGGCGGGGTGGACTCCTCGAAGTAGCGCCACTGCTCCTCCGGGGTGTCGCCGTAGAAGCGCTTGCCCATCGGGACGAGCCCGCTCTGCGGACCGGCGGTGTAGAGCGGGTCGCAGACCTCCCGCACGTGGTCCGGGTCGGGGTAGCGGATCGAGCGGTCCAGCTTGAGCGCGGACAGCTCCCACTGCCGCACCCCGGCCTCCGTCAGCACCCGCCGGAGCTCCGGCATCTCGGTGTAGTTGTGCGGCCCGACGACGGTGTTGACCCGCGGCAGCACCCCCAGCTCTCCGGCCAGCCGCAGGCCCCGCAGCCCGGCGTCGAACATCCCGGGGGAGCGGCGGTAGGTGTCGTGGGTGGCCGCCGAGGCGCCGTCCAGGCTGACGATCACCTGGGCCAGCCCGGCCGCCGCGAGGTCCTTCACCAGCTTCGGCAGCATCGAGCCGTTGGTGATCAGCGACATCCGCATGCCCGCCCCGGCACCGGCGCGCACCAGTTCCACCACGTCCGGGTGCATCAGCGGTTCGCCGCCGGTGAAGCGGACGTACCCGACCCCGGCGGCCCTGGCCCGGGGCAGCAGCTCGGCGAAGTCGGAGCGGGAGAAGCGGAAGGTGTCGCGGGAGAGCGCGAAGTCGCACATGAAGCAGTCGGCGTTGCAGGCTTCGAGGATGCGGATGAACAGATAGCGAGCGCGCGTTGGCGTGGTGGCGGACACCCGGACCCTTTCGTCGAAGGTGCTGGTCGGACAGGTCGGACAGGTCGGAGAGGCCGGACGGATCAGTGGGCGGGGCCGGTGGCCCCCAGGACTTCGACCAGCGCGTCGGCGACCTGGGCCGCACCCCCGGTGCCGACCTCGGCCGTCAGCGCGCCCCAGTCGGTACCGGGCTCCCGCTCCACCCGGCGCAGCGCCTCGACGACCTGGCCCCGCAGCGCGGCGGAGGTGGCGCGCCGATGCTGCCGGGCGGCCCGGGCGATGCCGCCGTAGATGAGGTCGAGCGCGCTGCCCTCGCCGCCGGCCCGCAGGGCCAGCGCCTCGTCCTCGGCGAACACGTCCTTCGGCCAGACCACGCGTGACCCGCCGCCCACCGCCCGCTCGTGGAACCGGCCGTTGAAGATCTGGCTGAGGTTCTGCGGCGGCAGGCAGACCGTGGGCACCGCGAGCCGGCCGGCCTCCAGCAGCGTGGTCAGTCCGGGGGAGGCGAGCAGCACGTCGCACTCGGCGAGGCGGTGGAGGAAGTCCTCGTGGGCGAGCGCGCCGACCGTGGTGGCCGCCGGCACCGGACAGGAGTCCACCAACTGCCCGGCCAGCCAGGCCGGGAGGTTGCCGGCGATGTGCACCTCCTCGACCCCGGACGCGGCCAGCGCCTCCAGCGCGGCGGGCAGCACCAGCTGCGGATAGCTCGCCCAGTCCTCGAGCTGGGGCGCGCGCAGCCCGCCCAGGGTGACCAGCGCCCGGCGCGGACGCGGCCCGGGGGCGGCGCGCCGGCCGGCCCCGCCACCGGCGATCACCGCGTCCACCCAGCGCAGCCGCCGCACGTCGGCCAGTACCCCGGTGCACTCCGGCGGCAGGTCGACGCACCGCTGCGCGCAGTAGACCTCGGCGTCCAGGGGGAGTTCGGCGCGGTCCCCCTCGGTCCAGAGGAACGGCAGGCTGTCCACGAAGACCACCGGCACCCCGCAGTCGCCGAGGGCCCGGGCGAGCCCGCCGTCCAGTACCACCAGCGCCGCTCCGACCCGCTGCTCCCGGACGATCCGCGCGAGCTCCCGCTCCCGCTCCGGCTCCGCGTCCGGCAGGTCGAACCAGCGCTCGACGGGCGATCCCGCCAGCACCGGCCGACCCAGCCCCGAGGCCAGTCCGACGAATCTGGACCGCTCGCCGCCGCGGGCCCGCAGGGCGGCCAGTACGGCACTCAGCTTCCCCGAGCTGCCCCAGCCGAAATCCACCCCGGCCACGGCAACCGTCCGGCTTGCTCCGTTCACCCGCATCCGCCCCGCCTCCTCCCGTGCCGGCCCGTCCCGGTCGACCGCCGCGCCCTGTCGCGCATGCTTCGTAGTCTTAGCACCCCGACAGGACAGGATGGTTGGCTTACTGACGGATTCGCCCGTTACTCCACCCCGGCAGGTGAAGTTCGTCATCACCGTGTTGACGTAAGGCCGTTGGCGTCCCTCCGGTACCGCCTCGGACGCGTGTCCCGCGGGCTCGCCCGGAGGGAGTCGCGGGCCGCGGGTTCGCCGTCCCCGGGCGGGCGCGTCCACGTCCGCGGGTGGTCGCACGAGGGGTGCGGGAGTCCTGTGCCGCGCTCCCGCGCGCCCCCGGCGGGCCGCTTGTCGCCCTCGGGGCGCGCGAGTTCAGTAAAGGGGCGCGCTGTATGGACTTCGCGCCGTCGGGCGGCCGGGACGACCGGACGGCCATGACGGCTCGCCGCCCCCGGCCTCCCGGGGTGGCGAGTACGGGGCAAAGCTTCAGCGGCGGGGACATGACATCTTGATGATCGCGACCCGTGAAACGTCACATAGCACCAGGAGACGCCCTCCGCCGACTGCTAGCTTCCCGGCTGCCGGAGCCACCGGCGACCCGGCCGATCACAAGTCGGCACCATCACCGCACCGTTGACACGAAGGGACCCTCCACGTGACCGTGCGCAAGCTGACCCTGTCAGCCGCCGCGACAACGACCGTGCTCCTCCTCTGCGGCACCATCCTGGGCGCGACCTCGGCCACCGCAGCCGGCCCGGCGCCCGCCACGACCACCGCGACCACCACCGCGACCACCACCGCGACCGCGCCCGCCACCACCGCGACCGTCGCCACGACCACCGCGGCCGCCACCACCACCGGGGCCCCCGAAGCCTCCGCCGCCCCAGGAGTGCCCACGACACTGGCACCCCCGGCCGACGGCAGCACCTCCGAGGCCACCGTGGTACGGCCGGCGCAGGGCAGCGCGCCCGCCACCACCACCGGGGCCCCGGCGCTCGCGCTCTCCTCCTACGACCCGAAGGCCGGCGCCGCCGTGCTCGCCCCGGCCGGAACGGAAGCCGCCGAGGCCGCCTCCGCCGGGACGCAGTCCGCGGCCGTCGCGGCCGCCGTCCAGCCGGGCCGGCTGATCGACAGTCCGCCCACCCCGGCCGCCCCGCACGGCGCGCTGGTCGCCGTCACCGGCGTCCAGCCGGCCGCCGACGGCACGGTGGCCGTCACCACCCGCCCGGCGACCCTCCCCGAACTGCTCGGCGCGACCAGCGCCGACCTGCACAGCGCGATAAGCCCCGCCGCCTTCGAGGTCAAGCCGTGGATCAGCGGCCTCCAGGTCACCGGCGACCTCGGCCCGACCTCCGGCAGCGGCACGGTGTCCGGCGGCCTCGGCCTGAGCGCCGACGCCACCGTCCCGCTGCCGGGCGGCTCCTCGGCCAGGCTCTCCGGCTCGGTCGAACTCCACCCGGCCGTCGACTTCTCCTACCGGGGCGGCCTCGGCGCGATCGACCCGCAGCAGGCCCGGATCGGCTTCACCCTGGGCGCCCACGCCGACTGGCACGTCAGCGCCGCCCTCGCCGGCAGCACCGGCCCGGTCCGGATCGCCCTGGCCTCGTACAGCGCCAGCCCGGTGGTCATGGTCGGCGTCCTGCCCGTGGTGATCAACCTGGCCTTCACCCTCTACGCGGACATCAGCGCCGACGGCACCGTCACCCTCGACGCGGAGCAGGCGTACGACGGCACCTGGGGCGTCCACTCCGACTACGTCAAGGGTCCGGGCTGGACCACCACCACCGACCCCGGCACCTCCACCGTCTCCCCGCTGCGCCTCGACCTCCGGGGCTCCGCCACGGCCAAGGCCGGGCTGCTCGCCGAGGCCTCCGTCGCCCTCTACGACACGGTCGGCGTGAAGGCGTCGATCGAGCCGTACCTGCGGGTGGCGGTGAACGGTTCGGTGCTCCTGGACGCCACCCACCCCGAGCCGGTGGTCAACGGAACGATCGGGCTCTACGGCGGACTCGACATCAACGGGGCGCTGATGGCCCGGCTGGTGATCCTCGGCACTCCGGTGCTCGAGCAGGACCTGCCGTTCCTGGCCTTCCACCGGGAGTGGCCGATCACGTCCTGGAGCGCCGGGCAGTCCCCGGCGCCGCTGGTGAACTGGACCACGCTCAGCGCGGGTCTGATCGACGACAACCAGTCCGCCTTCCTGCGCACCCGGCCGGACTGGGACCCGTCGGCCCTCAAGGCCTCCTGCCCCGACGGCACCCGGCTGCTGGGCCTCGCCCACGGCAGTGACAACGGCCTGTGCGCCGACGTCACCCGCGCGAACCTCTGGAGCGCGGACCACGGCTACCTCGTCGACCACGGCGGCACGTACGTGACCACCGACTGGGCGCCGGGCTACGCCAAGGCGCAGTGCCCGGCCGGCTCCTTCGTCAACGGCTACAGCCGCAACGGGCGGACGCTCGGCGTGCTCTGCGCCCGGTCCGCGGCCCCGCTCGGTACGGCGAGCCGCACCCTGTGGTTCGACGCCGGCGACAACCGCCCGGCGGTCGCGGGCGGCGGCGACTTCGCGTACGGCTTCACCAAGGGCCAGTGCGCGGACGACGAGTTCGTCGCCGGTGTGGCCTACGGCCAGCCCTGGTGGCAGCTCTGGGCGGCGCGGCCGTACGCGCTGCTCTGCCAGAAGCTCGCCTGACTCGTCGGTCACCCGGCGGCGGTCGGCCGACCGGTCGCCGCCGGGTGACCGGGGGAAGAATTCCCGGCGCGCCCGCGGCGGCCCGCTCGGGCGGGGCGGGCAGGTCAACGGTGCTCAACTCCGCTGCGGCCAGAACGAGTTTTCGTGACCAGGGTGTTGTTCGCGGCCGGGCCCGCGAGCGAGGACGGGCCGTCGCGCCCGGCCTGCCGCGCCTCTACAGCTGGGACGCGACCGGCACCAATCCGATCACCCCCAAGGCCGGTGCCGTGCCGATCAACCGGCCCGACGGCTCCGGGCCGGGCTTCACCGCGCTGATCAGCACCACGGTCAGCACGCTGGACTTCGCCCGCTCCTCGCGCACCGTGGCGCCCGGCGACCCCAAGCCGTACTCCTTCGTACCGTTCGCCAAGGACGCCGTCACCTGGTCGGCCGAGGCGGGCGGCCACGCACCGGCCAACCTCACCACCGCCCAGCTCAAGGCCGTCTACGAATGCACCGTCACCAACTGGCTGCAGATCGACCCCTCTCTCGCCAACGCCACCGTCAAGCCGTACCTGCCGCAGTCCACCTCGGACACCCGGGTCGCCTTCCTGAAGGCCCTCGGCGGCGGTACGGCGATCGCCCCCGGCGCCTGCGTGACCTCCGGGCCGCGCAACGACCGGGGCACCGACCCGGTGCTCGACGACATCGACGCGGTGTTCCCGTACTCGGTCGGCGTCTGCATCGACCAGGTCCACCGGGGGCACGGTACGGCGGTGGAGTCTCCCGGCCCGCTGACCCTGCGCAGCATCAACACGATCGCGCCCGTCGACGCCGCGCAGAACATCAACGCGCCGTTCCTCGCCACGCCGTACGGCCGGCTGCTGTGGCACATCTTCCGCTCCGCCGAGTACACGGGCGCCGACGCCCACGGCGTCGCGCTGCGGAGTGTCTTCGGACCGCAGGGCTGGATCTGCGCCCACCCCGCCGTGATCGTCGCCTACGGCTTCGTCCCGATCGCCAACTGCGGCAGCATCACCAACACCTGACCCCGCGGTGACCGGAGGGTCGACGGCGCGCTGCCCCTCCGGTCACGCGGTCCGGCCGGAACACCGGCGGAACCGGTCCCGCAGACCGGTCCGCAGGACCGCCCGGCTCGGTCCGCGGTGCCGTCCGGCTCAGTCCGCGGTGCCGTCCGGCAAGCCGTCGGGCCCGGCGAACCGGACCACGAGGTCGGGGTGCCTGGCCAGCAGGGCGTCCAGGTCCGGCCGGAACTTCGGCGAGCGCGCCATGTGTTCGGGAACCACCAGGTACCCGCCTTGCTCCGGCGGGACGAGGCCGGCCACCAGCGCGCCCCGCACGACCCGCTCGTGCCGGGTGTCCGCTCCGGTGCCGCGCAGCGGGTCGCGGGACGGGGCGACCACCCCGCCGCGCGCCGACAACTGGTCCAGCTCGGGGACCAGCCGCCAGATCTGCTGCGCCTGGTGGCTCTGCACCGAGCCGGCCAGGTTGGCCTCCAGGCCGCGGGCGTGGCACAGGTCGACGAAGAAGCGGATCTCGTCGAGGGTGAGGATGCCGGTCCGGGGCAGGCCGTGGGCGTCGGTGTCGTGGGCGTCGAGGTCGACGACCTCCTCGCTGCCGGCCGTGGAGATCAGGCCGATCCGGGCGACCTTGAGCAGAATGCTGGTGTCGATCATGATCGCGTCCGCACCGGCCGCCGCGGTCGCCTCGACCATGGCGCGGATCGCCTCGCGGTCGGTGCGGCGCTGCCGGGTCAGGCCGTGCTCGGTGTGCGCGAAGGGCTCGTTGACCGTGACGTGGGTGCCGCGCGCGGCGGTCGGGAGGGCTCCGGCGGCCTTGAGCACGGCCTCGGTGGGGCGGTGACCGGGGGCGTCCGGGAAGAGCGGGAGCCCGTCGTCGCCGAGCAGGGCGTCGGCGAGGCCGGCCAGGTCGAAGGCGTCGGGGGTGTCCGGTGCGGCCGGGTCGTACTCGCGCAGGCCGACCAGGGCGCGGCGGACCTGCGGCAGGGTCTTGCGCGTGTCCCACAGGTCGAGGTCCTGGGCGAAGAGTACGGACATCACCCTGGTCCGCCGCAGCCCGTCGGTCCGGCGCAGGGTCGCGGTGATCTCGCCCAGCACCTCGCCGAGCCGGTCGAAGTCCATGCCGTCGAGGCCGACCTTCACGATCGGGGAGGGGTGGACCAGCGTGCCCATCGACACGGCGACGCCGAGGGCCGCCTGGGCTGCCTTGCCGACCGTCTCGTAGCGGGACTTGGCGACGGCGAGGCCGTTGGCCGCCCGCCGGTGGAGCAACTGGTCCTCGCCGATGTTGGTGCTCAACTGCACCGGCAGGTCGCGGCGGGCCGCGAGCACGGCGTCCGCGATGTCCATGATCCGGCGCGGCTTGATGGTGCCGAGGGCGCTGCGCGGGTCCTCGCTGTCGATGATCCGGGCTCCCCCGAGCACGGCCTCCCGGGCCTCCTGCGGTCCGAACACGCTGACCAGCAGCCGCCGGTCCGCCTTCACTGTGCTGTGCACGTCGGTCCACCCCTCCGAGTCGATCACGGTCGGCGGCGACGCTACCGCGCTGGCGTGCCCACGCCATCGTGCTGCGGTGAAGTCCGTCCGTCGGACCGGTCAACCTCGTATGATGCGGCCTCACTCCAGCGGGTGAGTGTTGCCGGGCCCCTCGGCCTTCCCGTGCCGGTGCGGCCACCGGGGGCGACGGTCGGCGGATACATTGCGGCCACTGCGAGTGACGCTTGGAGGTCTCCGTCGTGACTGTGACGAGTCGGTACCTGGGTGCCTGGGAGGGGTTCTGGCGGGATGCGCCGGCCGAGCCCGGGGCGGTGATCTGGGATGCGGAGGCGGCCCTGGTGGCTGAGCGCCACCTCGCGCTGTTCCGGCCGGAGCTGGTCGACCCGGACCTGCCGCTGGTCGACCTGGGCTGCGGCAGCGGGACGCAGACGCGCTTCCTGGCCGGACGGTTCGGCAGGGTCCTCGGGGTCGACCTGTCGCAGGCCGCCGTGGAGCTGGCCCGGCGGAACGACCCCGCCGGCGCGGCCGAGTACGCCCGGCTGGACGCGACCGACGCGGAGGCGGTCCGGGCGCTCCACGAGCGTCTCGGCGACGTCAACCTCTATCTGCGCGGGGTGATCCACCAGAGCGATCCGGCCGACCGGGGGCCGGTCGCCGAGGCCGTCGCGGTGCTGGCCGGGCGGCGCGGCCGGGCGTTCGTGGTCGAGCTGGCCGAAGCGGCCAAGCGGGTCCTGGCGGACCTGGCCGCTGGGCCGGCGGGGCCGCCGCCGAAACTGCGCCCGGTGTTCGACCACGGGCTGGCCCCCGCCGAGGTGGCCGACGGGGCCTTCGTGGACCTGTTCGGTGCGGCCGGGCTGACGGTCCTGGGCTCCGGCGACCTGCCGCTGGCCACCACGGAGTTCACGGCGGCCGGTGCCCGGATCGAGCTGCCGGCGCGGTGGCTGCTGGTGGGTGCGGACGAGGGGGCGGCTGGCGGCGCCTGAGCTGTGCCGAGTCTGGTGCCATCCGGTGCCGGACTGGCGCCAGCGCTGCGGTGCTGTTCGGAGGGTGGTGCCGTGACGTCCGCTCCCGCTCGTGTCGGAGTGCCCCCGGCTCCGAGGTCGCCGTACGCGCCCGGGTCGGGGGTCGCTGTCACCGGGGCTGTGCCATGTGGGTGTCATGCGGGCGCATCAAGGGCTTGCGATTGGCGTCATTATGGTGCCATCATGGCGTCATGGAGCTCGGTGCGCATGCCGGGCGCCCGGGCCGCGAGGTCGGGCCGGTCGACCGGTAGCACCGTCGACCGGTGGCACCGGCTGCCGTACCTCCACCAGACCCTTCCGAGGACGGGATCACCATGCCTTCGTTCGACACTCCCGACCCGATCGCCGTCACCGCGCACATCGAGGCCGGATCCATCCACTTCATCGCCGTCGACCGCCCGGACACCGTCGTCGAGGTGCGCCCGCGCGATCCGGGGAAGGACCTGGACGTGCGGTCCGCCGGGCAGACCGAGGTCGGCTACGCCGCCGGGGTGCTCACCGTCCGGACGCCCAGGCCGCGTTACCTCGTCGGCCGCGTCGGCACCGTGGACGTCACGGTCGAGCTGCCCGCGGACTCGCGGATCGAGGTGGGCGGTGCCTGGGCCCAGGTGCTGGGGGAGGGGCGGCTGGGGGAGACCGAGGTGAAGACCTCCTCCGGGGACGTCCGCTTCGACACCACCGGCCCGCTGCGGCTGGCCGCCGCGCACGGCTCGGTCACCGTCGACCGGATCGAGGGCGGGGCGGAGGTCACCACCAGCTCCGGCAGTGTGCGGATCGGCCGGATCGACGGCCCCGCCGTACTGAAGAACACGCACGGCAGCACGACCGTCGACCTCGCCAACGGCGATCTGCGGGTGAGCGGGGCCAACGGCGACATCGAGGTCCGGCGGGCCGGCGGCTCGGTCGCCGCCACCACCGCCCACGGCACCCTGCGCATCGGTGAGGTGGCCCGGGGCAGTGTGCAGCTGGAGACCTCCTACGGCGCCATCGAGGTCGGCATCCGGGAGGGCACGGCGGCCTGGCTGGACCTCGGATCGACCTCGGGTCAGGTCCGCAACATGCTCTCCGCCGCCGACGCCCCGGGGAAGTCCGAGGACACCGTCGAGGTCCGCGCCCGCACCCGGTACGGCAACATCGACGTCCTGCGCGCCAAGCCCTGATCCCGTCTGCCGCCTGCCCGCGGCCTGCCCGCGGCCTGCGCGCCGCCCGTCCGCCGCCTGCCCGGCGTCGGCCCGGTGGCGGACGCCGGTGGCAAGCACGACGGCGCACGCCCGGACGCGCACCCTGGCGAACACCGAGGCGAATGGAAGAGATCATGCTCACGATAAGGTGAACCGTGAACGGGTTTCTGATCGTCTCTCTCGGTATGACCGATTTGTTGATTGCCCGCCGACCGGCACACCGCCGTTCGGCCGCGCCGACGGCCGCACGCACGGCCCCGGCCCCGGCCCTCCGGGGCTCCATACGCGGGGCCGTCACCCGGGAGCACGGGTGACGGCCCGGCTGCCCGCAGGGCGGGCGAAGTACGGGGCGATCGCCCTGGTGGTCGTCGCCGCCGTGGCGGCCGGCACCTGGTGGTGGCGTCCGTGGGCGGAGGCCGCGCCGAAACCGCTGGCCTTCACCACGGCGCCCGGCGGCACCGAGCGGGTCGGCACCGGGGAGCACCTGTACCGGTACAAGGTGCGGGCCGAGAACGGACTGAAGGTCACCCCCGCCCAGTTCGCCGCCGAGGTGGACGCCGTGCTCGGGGACACCCGGCGCGGCTGGGTCGCCGGCGGCGAGCGCTCCTTCCAGCGGGTGGACGCCGACCCGGTGGACTTCACCGTGTACCTGGCGACCCCCAAGTCGACCGACCGGATCTGCGGACAGTACGGCCTGGACACGGGCGGCTGGGTGAACTGCGCCGCGGGCAAGCAGGTCGTCATCAACCTCAAGCGCTGGCAGGAGCTGTCGGAGTTCTACACCGGCAAGCCCGAGCTGTACCACGCCCTCGCCGTCAACCACGAGGTCGGCCACATCCTCGGCCAGGGGCATGTCGACTGCCCGGGCCAGGGCGCGCCGGCGCCGGTGATGATGCAGCAGATCAAGGGACTTCACGGCTGTGTGCCGAACGGCACGCCGTACGCCGAGGACGGCACCCTGATCACCGGCCCGCCGGTGGTGGCCTCCACCGCGACGCCCGTTCCCTGAGGACGGGGAAGGCCACCGGCCACCGCCCCGGCCCGGTCAGCCCAGGGCCGCCGCCTTGCGCAGCAGCACCGACCGCTCGCGGGTGTTGCGGCACATCCGGGCGGCGAGCTCCAGCTCCGACCGGGCCTCGGCGGTGCGGCCGAGCCGGGTGAGCAGCTCGCCGCGCACGCCCGGCAGCAGGTGGGAGCCGGACAGCCGCCCGGACGCGGCCAGTCCGTCGACGATCTCCAGGGCTTCCGCCGGTCCGGCTGCCATGGCGACGGCGACCGCCCGGTTGAGGTCGACCACGGGGGAGGGCGCGATCCGGCCGAGCGCCTCGTAGAGCAGCACGATCCGCGGCCAGTCCGTCTCCGCGACCGACGGGGCCCCGGCGTGGCAGGAGGCGATCGCCGCCTGGAGGCCGTAGGGGCCCAGGCCGTGGCCGGTGGCGGTCGCCCGGTCGAGCGCGGCCAGCCCGCGGCGGACGGCGGAGCGGTCCCACCGGCGGCGGTCCTGGTCCTCCAGGAGGACCGGCTCGCCGTCGGGCCCGGTGCGCGCCGGGAAGCGGGCGGCGGTCAGCTCGAACAGGGCGAGCAGACCGGACACCTCCGGTTCCCCGGGCAGCAGCGCGGCCAGGGTGCGGGCCAGCCGGATCGCCTCGTAGGCGAGGTCGGTGCGCAGCAGCCGGTCGCCGCTGGTCGCCGTCGAGCCCTCGGTGAAGAGCACGTAGAGCACGCTCAGCACCCCGCCGAGGCGCTCGCGCCGCTGCTCCGGCGGGGGTACCGCGAAGGGGACGCCGGCGGCGGCGACGGTCTTCTTGGCCCGGGTGATCCGGGCCTGCACGGTGGGCACCGGCACCAGCAGGGCGCGGGCGATCTCCTCGCTGGAGAGCCCGGCGACCACCCGCAGGGTCAGCGCCGCGCGGGCCTCGGGCGACAACACGGGGTGGCAGGCGACGAACATCAGTGCGAGGACGTCGTCCTCGATCAGGTCCGGGTCCCACAGCAGGTCGTCCGGGTTGCCGGGGACGGGCTCGGCGCCGGAGCTCGCTCCGCCCTCGGTGAGCCGGCCGCCGAGGGCGGCGTAGCGCTCGTCGAGGGCGGAGCGGCGGCGGAACCGGTCGATGGCGCGGCGCCGGCCGGTGGCGAGCAGCCAGCCGACCGGGTTGGCCGGCTCGCCGTCGCGCGCCCAGGCCACGAGCGCCTCGGCGACGGCCTCCTGGGCGACGTCCTCGGCGAGGTCGAAATCGCCGGTGAAGCGGGTGAGGGCGCCGACGATCCGCGCCGACTCGATCCGCCACACGGCCTCGACGGCCCGCCGGGCGGCCGCGGCGCCCGGCGGGCCGTCGAGGTGCCCGGCGGACCCGCCGCCGTCGGTCGGTCCGGTGCTCAGAGCTGGCCGGTCCGCTCGCGCCATTCCCGCTCCTGGATGATCCACTTGTTGTCCTGCGGGAACTCGTCGATGCCCGGCACCCGCCGGATCTCGATCTTCATCCCCGGGAGGGACGGCAGCCGCTTCGCCCAGGCGACCGCCTCGTCCTGCGAAGCCACGTCGAGGATGTAGAAGCCGCCGAACAGTTCCTTGGTCTCACCGTAGGGCCCGTCGGTGACAATCGGTGCCTCCCCGGTGAAGTCGACCACCACGCCCGTCGACGCGTCGTCGAGCCCCTCGGCGGCGACCAGCACCCCGGCCCGGATCAGCTCGTCGTTGTAGCGGCCCATGATGTCGAGGATCTCCTCGAAGGGCGTGTCCATCATCTTCTCGCGCGTCTCGTCGCTGCCACGCATGATCAACATGTACTTCGCCATTGCTCTTCTCCTCGGTACGGGGGAGTCGCTGTCCGACCCTCTCTACCCCAGGTCGAACGGGAGGGCGCGGGATCGACACGACGGGGGCGTCCGGAGCGAAATTCTCTCCGGACGCCCCCCGGCGTGCCTCCCGGGGCCCGCGTGCGTCGCGATGCCCCCGCTACACGCCCGCCCGGTCCACCGGCGGCACCGGCCGGACGGCCGGGGCCGCACCGCCGGAGTCCTCGGCGTCCAGCGCCCGGAGGATGTCCTCCACGCTCTGCTTGGCGTCGCCGAACAGCATCGCGCTGTTCTCGCGGAAGAACAGCGGGTTCTGCACCCCGGCGTAGCCGGACGCCATCGACCGCTTGAACACGATCACCTGCTCCGCCTCCCACACCCGCAGCACCGGCATGCCCGCGATCGGACTGGCCGGATCGTCCATGGCCGCCGGGTTGACGGTGTCGTTGGCGCCGATGACCAGGACGACGGTGGTCGCGGCGAGGTCGTCGTTGATCTCGTCCATCTCCAGCACGATGTCGTACGGCACCTTCGCCTCCGCCAGCAGCACGTTCATGTGCCCGGGCAGCCGTCCGGCGACCGGATGGACGCCGAAGCGGACCTCGACCCCCCGCTCGCGCAGCCGCCGGGTGAGCTCCGCCACCGGGTGCTGCGCCTGCGCCACCGCCATGCCGTAGCCGGGCGTGATGACCACCGACTTGGCCTGCGCGAGCTGCCGCGCAGCCTCCTCGGCCCTGACCTCCCGGTGCTCGCCCTGCTCCTCGGCCCCGCCCGCGGCGGCCTCGATGCCGAAGCCGCCCGCGATCACCGAGAGGAAGGAACGGTTCATCGCCCGGCACATGATGTAGGAGAGGTAGGCGCCGGAGGAGCCCACCAGCGCGCCGGTGACGATCAGCAGGTTGTTGTCGAGCAGGAAGCCGGCCGCCGCCGCGGCCCAGCCGGAGTAGCTGTTGAGCATGGAGACGACGACGGGCATGTCGCCGCCGCCGATCGAGGCGACCAGGTGCCAGCCCAGCGCGAGCGCGAGCACGGTGACCGCGATCACCGCGCCCAGGCCCGGGCTGACGGTGAACCAGACCGTCAGGCCGACGAAGGCCCCGAGCGCGCCGATGTTGAGCGCGTTCTTGCCGGGCAGCACCAGCGGCCGGGAGGCGATCCGGGCGGACAGCTTGAGGAACGCCACGATCGACCCGGTGAAGGTGACCGCCCCGATGAAGATGCCGATGAACACCTCGGCGTGGTGGATGCCCAGCAGGTCCCCGGAGACGGCGGTCTGCGCCGCGCCGTGCGCTTCCACCTCGAGGTAGCTGTTCCAGCCGACCAGCACCGCGGCGAGGCCGACGAAGCTGTGCAGCACGGCGATGAGCTCCGGCATCTGTGTCATCTCGACCTGCCGGGCCCGCCACAGCCCGGCGGCTCCGCCCAGCACCATCGCCAGGACGATCAGGGCGACCGCCCCGGCACCGATGCTCCTGGACGCCACCACCACGGTGGCCACCAGGGCGAGCGCCATCCCGGCGATGCCGTAGACGACCCCGGCGCGGGAGGTTCGGTGCTGGGACAGCCCGGCCAGGCTGAGGATGAACAACAGGGCGGCGACGAGATCCGCGGCGTGGGCCGCCGTCGTGGACGTCATCGGGCTCAGCGCCTTTCCGGGGACGAGGAGAACATGCTCAGCATGCGGCGGGTGACGGCGAAGCCGCCGAAGATGTTCACGCTCGTCAGCAGGATCGCCACGAAGGAGAGCACGGTGACCGTCGTGCTCCCGTGCCCGATCTGGAGCAGGGCGCCGATCACCACGATCCCGGAGATCGCGTTGGTGACCGACATCAACGGGGTGTGCAGGGCGTGGTGGACCTTGCCGATCACGTAGTAACCGATCACCACGGCGAGTGCGAACACCGTGAAGTTCTGGGCCAGTTGGGTCGGGGCGAAAGCGATCAGCAGGAACAGTGCGAGCATCCCGGCGCCGATCAGTCCGAACCGGGCCGCCGGGGCGAGCCGCGGCCGCGCCGGTTCCACGACCGCGGGTGCCGCGGGCGCCGCGGCCGGCGCGGGTGCGGCCGACACCGCGACCGGCGGTGGCGGCCAGGTGACCTCGCCCGCCCGGACCACGGTCACCGCCCGCTGGACCACGTCCTCGAAGTCCAGCGCCAACTGCCCGTCCTTGCCCGGGGTCAGCAGCTTCAACAGGTTGACCAGGTTGGTGCCGAACAGCTGCGAGGCCTGGGCGGGCAGCCTGGCCGCGAGGTCGGTGTAGCCGATCAGCGTGACGCCGTTGTCGGTGACCACCGTCCGGCCCGCGACCGTGCCCTCGACGTTGCCGCCCTGCGCGGCGGCCATGTCGACGACGACGCTGCCCGGCCGCATCGCCGCCACGTCCTCGGCGGTGAGCAGCCGGGGGGCCGCCCGGCCGGGGATCAGCGCCGTGGTGATGACGATGTCCACGTCCCGGGCCTGCTCGTGGTACAGCGCGGCCGCCGCCCGGTCGTAGTCGGCCGAGGTGGCCTTCGCGTAGCCGTCGGTGCTCGCCTCCTGCGCGGCCTGCACCGGCAGGTACTCCCCGCCGAGGGACTTCACCTGGTCGGCGACCTCCGGCCGGGGGTCGGTCGCCCGGACGATCGCGCCCAGGCTGGAGGCGGCGCCGATCGCGGCGAGCCCGGCCACACCGGCCCCGGCCACCAGGACCTTCGCCGGCGGGACCTTGCCCGCGGCCGTCACCTGGCCGGTGAAGAAGCGGCCGAACACGTGCGCCGCCTCGATCACCGCCCGGTAGCCGGCGATGTTGGCCATCGAGCTGAGCACGTCCATCGACTGCGCCCGGGAGATCCGGGGCACCGCGTCCAGGGCGAGCGCGGTGACCGGGCGCGCGGACAGCGTCTCCAGCAGATCGGGCCGCTGCGCCGGGGCGAGCAGGCCGATCAGGGTCGCGCCGTCGCGCAGCCGGGCGACCTCGGCGGTCGACGGCGCGTTGACCTTCAGTACGACGTCGGCCGCCCAGGCGTCCCCGACGCCCGCGCCGGCGGCGGTGTAGGCCTCGTCGGTGAACCCGGAGGCGGTACCGGCCCCGGACTCGACCACGACCTCGTAGCCGAGGGCGAGGATCCCCCGCACCGTGGACGGTGTCGCGGCGACCCGGGTCTCCCCGGCGGCCGACTCGGCGACCACACCGATGCGCCGCGGGGGGTGGTGCGTGGCGTCCTGTGCAGACATCATTCGTGCCTCTCTCCTGGGAGGAGCCAATGACGGCGGGATCCGCGTCCGGGGAGCGTCGCTCCCCTTGGAGGCAGGAACCTACCCGCCCGGACCCGCCGGGGCACCGGGGCGAGGCCGTGACGTGCTTCACCGATTCACCGGGCGGCGGGTGCGCTGCGCCGCACGGGACTCCAGGGAGTGGCGGGCCGGGGTCAGAACCCCTGGGCGCGGGCGCCGTCGCGCAGCAGGGCGAAGGCGGCGGCGGTCTCGGCGGCGGCCTGCGGGGCCGCCTCGGTGATGTCCTGCCCGTCGGCCAGCCGGGCCCAGGCGGTGCGGGCGAGCACCTGGCGGACGGCCACGTACTGGGCGGCGAACAGCCGGGCGGTGATGCCGCCCGCCGGGTCCAGCGCCTCCGCGAGCGCGTCCGCGTCGGCGTCGACGTAGTCCAGGAGCTGGGCGGAGAGCTCCGGGGTCTCGTGGACGAGCCGGAGGAAGGCGAGCACCTCGGGGTCGTCGGTCAGTCCGGTCTGGGGGTCGTGCGCGGCCAGTCCGGCGAGGTGGTGGCGTTCCAGGGCGTCCAGCGGGGTGAGGCCGGCGGCGCGGTCGCGCACCACCCGGCCGGCTTCGCCGAGGTGGTCGGCGAAGCGGTGCAGGACCAGTTCCTCCTTGGTGGCGAAGTACCGGAACAGGGTGGGCTTGGAGACCTCGGCGGCTGCGGCGATCTCGGCGACCGAGACCTGGGCGAAGCCCCGCTCGAGGAAGAGGGCGATGGCGACATCGGCGAGGGTCTGCCGGGTGCGCTGCTTCTTGAGGGTCCGCAGACCCGGTTCTGGTTCGCTCGGGTTCATGGCAAGGATCATAACCCGGATAAATTCGTTACCCGGTTGTATTTGTTACCGAGTTGCTGTTCCATGGAGCTGTCAACGAGTCACCGACGACCGGAAGGGACGGACACACACATGACGAACGTGGTGATCGTGGGAGCGGGGCCGACCGGACTGACGCTGGCCTGCGGGCTGGCCCGGCAGGGCGTGGCGGTACGGGTCCTGGAGCGGGCCGCCGCCCATGCCACCGGCTCCCGCGGCAAGACGCTCAACCCCCGCAGCCTGGAGATCCTCGCGGACCTGGGCCTCGCCGGGGAACTGGCCGCGGTGGGCCGCACCCACCTGCCGTTCCGCAAGTACTTCGAGGGCGACTTCGTCAACGAGACCGAGCCGTTCGCCGGCGCCCGGCCCAGCGCCACCACCCCCTACCCGGCCGGCCGCTGGCTGCGGCAGCCGCAGCTGGAGGCGCTGTTGCGCGAGCGGCTCGCCGCGCTCGGGGCGGAGGTCGAACTCGGCGCCGAACTGGTGGACGTCCGGCAGGACGCCGACGGGGCGGAGGCCGTGCTCGCGGACGGCCGCCGGATCGCCGCCGACTACCTGGTCGCCTGCGACGGCGGCCGCTCGACGGTGCGCAAACTGCTGGGCATCCCCTTCGTGGGCGACGGCGACCCGGAGCCGTTGATGGTCTGCGGCGACGTCGAGGTCGAGGGCCTGGAGCCGGATGCCTGGCACCAGTGGTTCGGGCCGAAGGGCGTCTTCATGCTCTGTCCCTTCGAGGGCAGCTCCCGCTGGCAGCTCCAGGCCAGCCCGGAGACCGCCGCCGACGGCACGACGGTGCCGCCGTCACTGGAGAGCTTCCGGCGGCTCGCGGCCGAGCACACCGGCCGCGACGACCTCCGGCTCGGCAACGCCACCTGGCTGTCCACCTGGCGGGTCAACGTCCGGATGGCCGAGCGCTACCGCGAGGGCCGGGTCCTGCTGGCCGGCGACTGTGCCCACGTCCACCCCACGGCGGGCGGACTCGGCATGAACACCGGCATCCAGGACGCCTGGAACCTCGCCTGGAAGCTCGGGTACGTGGTGCGCGGAATCGCCGGGCCCGCCCTGCTGGACACCTACCAGGAGGAGCGGCTGCCGATCGCGGCGTGGACCCTTGACGTCACCAGTGCCGGGATGGCGGCCGTGGTGGAGGGGATCGGCACGCCCGGCATCGGGGTCGAGGCCGGCGGGGTCGGCGACCTCACCGGACTGTCCCTCGGCTACCGGTGGAGCGGCCTCGCCGCAGGCGCCCCGGTCGACGGCGGTCCGGAAGCGCTGCTCCGGGCCGGTGACCGGGCGCCCGACGGCCCCTGCGCGGGCCCGGACGGCGCTCCGGGCCGGCTCTTCGAGCGGTTCGCCGGCGACGACTTCACCCTGCTCGGTCTCGGTGCGGGAGCCCGTCCCGAGCTCGCCGGACTGCCCGGCCACGTCCGGCCGGTGCGGGTCGAGGACCGGGACGGCGAGGTCCGCCGGGCCTACGGGGTGACCGGCGAGGCCCTCGTCCTGGTCCGGCCGGACAACCACGTCGCGCTGGTCACCCCGGCCGCCGACGCCGGCCCGGTGCACGCCTTCCTGGCGAGGCTCGGCGCCGCCGGGTGATCATGGCCGCCGCGCCGTCGGCGCCGACGGCGCGGTCAGGCGCGGGGGCGGACGGTGAGGCCCGGGCGGCGGCGGTGCACCGTCAGGTAGGCGACGCCCTCCACTCCCGCCGCCACCGCCCGCTCGGCGCCGCGCGGCAGCAGCCGCAGCGCGCCCGGCTCCAGCGTGTGCTCGACGCCCGCGCAGCGCAGAGTGCCCCGCCCGGCGAGGCCGAGCACCAGCACGTCCAGGTCGGGTTCGACGTGGGCGGCGACGGCGGCCCCGGGGCGCAACCGCACCACGTTGGCGTCCAGTTGGCGCTCGGTGCCGGTGAGCCGCCAGAGCGCCCCGGCGGCGTCGGTGCCGGCCTCCCGCAGCAGTGCCTCCACCGTCGCGCCGTCGCCGGACGCGTCCGGTCCGGGCGTGCCGTCCTGGCCGGGCGAGCTGTTGGCCGGGTCCGAAGCACCGGACGCGTTCGCTGTGCCCGACGCGTTCGCTGTGTCCGACGCGGTCGGCGAATCCGGGGCGGCCGATGTGTTCGGTGTGTCCGGTGTGTCCGAGTCCGTCATGCCGGACATCCTCCCACCGCACGGCCGCCCCGACCCGTCCCGCCCTCCGGGCCCGTCAGTCGACGGTCCCGCCCGCGTTGCGGATCAGCTGCCGGAGCACCTTCAGTGCCGTGACGTAGTCCGCGTCGTCGATGCCCGCGTGGAGGGCGGCGCGGATCGCCGGGGCGTTGCGGGCGAGGTCGACCCGGGCCCGCTCGCCCGCCTCGGTGAGCCACAGCCGGTGGTCGGCGTCCCGGGTCAGCCAACCGCGCTCCACCAGTACCGCGGCCTCCGCCGTCAGGTCGTCCTCGGGTCGGAGGTAGGAGGCCATGGCGGCCCGGAGCTCGGGCACGGTCATGCCCGCCCCGTCGGGCGAGATGTCGTTCCTCGACAGGTTGCGCAGCAGCCAGAACTGCGGCTGGGTGTGGCCCTTCTCGGCCTGCCGGGCCCGGGTGAACGCGATCAGTGCCTCGTAGGCGACACCGGTCCAGTAGGCGGCGGGCTGGCCGGCGAGTTCGGCGTCGGAGATCTGCTGGGTCGACACGGGGGTCCCCTCCTGATGTCTCGGGCGTGCGGCCCGCACACGGTGCGGGTCGTACGGGAACCGTAGGACTTCAAGTGCGGTTGAAGGCAAGGAGGGGAGGCCCCCGGCGGGTCGGCCGTCAGCCCCTGGTGGTCTGCTCGGCCAGGGTCACCGGCAGACCGGCCTCGATGCGCTCCAGCAGCCGGCCGCCGTGGACACCCGGGGTGTCGAAGCCCCGCCACTCGTCCGGGTCGGTGTCGGCCCCGGTCAGCAGCAGTTCGGGGACCAGCACCGTCTCCGGGGCGACGGGCACGGCCTCGGGGAAGGGCGCGAAGTAGGACGGGCGGAGCACCGGGCCGAACAGTTCACCGCCGACGAGGTCCGGCTCGAACTCGGAGGACAGTACGGTGACCCGGGTCCTGAGGTCCCCGTGGATCATCACGAGCTTGTCGGTCATGTGGCCGACGAAGGCCCCGACGTGGACGTCCCCGCGGACGATCAGCTTGGCGTCGCCCTCCAGGTAGACGGCGGCGGCCCGAAGGTCGCCGAGGACGACCAGCGCCGGGCAGCCGTCGTCGGTGTTGATCACCGCGCCGTCGACCGTCAGGTCGCCGTCGATGATGTAGCCGGTGCCGTCCGGCTCGGTGGCGTCGAGGTCGAGGTTGCCCTCGACCGCGAGGTCGCCGGCGTGGACGTCGTACTCCTCCTCGTAGAGGTTCTCGTAGGAGCCGACGGGCAGGCCGCGCCGCTCGAAGAGCGCCACGGCCTCGTCCCAACTGTGGGAGGTGGTGGTGATGTTCATGGGCGGAACTGTGCCACGGGGCACTGACGGCGGCCCTCACGGGGTGGGCTGCCGCCGGGGCGCGGGCGGCTCAGGAACGCGGCTGGTTGATGTTGACCAGCCAGGTGATGCCGAAGCGGTCCGTGCACATCCCGAAGACGTCGCCCCACATCTGCTTCTCCATGGGGACGGTCACCGTGCCGCCGTCCGACAGCTTCTGCCAGTAGCCGCGCAGCTCCGCGTCGTCCTCGCCGCTGAGGCTCACCGAGATGTCGCCGCCCGGTGTGTGGTCCGTGCCGGGCGGGTTGTCGGCGGCCATCAGGACGAGGCCGCCGCCGGTCCTCAGCATGCCGTGCATGATCCGGTCGGCGGCGTCGCCCTCCCCGGCGCCGAAGTCGCCGTAGGTGTTGAGGTCCAGCTCGCCGCCGAAGACCTGCTGGTAGAACTCCAGGGCCTGCCGGGCGTCGCCGTTGTAGGTGATGTAGGGGTTGAGGATGGTCGGCATGGCTGATCCCTTCCTGCTGACATCGGAGTGGAAGACCGTTTCTCAGCCTAGGGAACGCCGGGCCGCGCCGCCGCCCGGCGGAACGCGCCCCCGTCGTCCGTCGCCCGGGCCGCCGCTCTGCCCGAACGGACCTTCCCTTCCGCGGACGGGTCTGGCAGCATCGTCCGCTATTCGGTGATCAAGGGCCGGTGACCGGTGGGCCGGGCGCTCCGGGGTGCCCGCCGGGGGAGGGGCAGCATGCTGACGCACCGCGAGCGCGGTCGCCGCCGGAACGAGCACCGGCCCGCGCCCTGGGTGCGCACCCGGCTGCGCTCGGCGCGTACGGCAGCCCTGCTCACCGCCGTCCTCGCCTTCGTCACCGTCCTCACCCTGGCCGCGCTGCCCCGGGCCGCCGACCGGGGCGCGAACAGCGCGCTGGCCACCTTCGTCCAGGACCGCGGTGTCCGGGCCACCAGCCTCCACCTCACCGCCCGATCGCGCCCCGACACCCCCGCCGCAGAGCTCGACGCGGCCCGCGACCGGCTGGTCGGGCAGATCGCCCGGGACCTCCCGCTCACCCGCGACGGCGAGCACCACGGCACCCGCGCCCTCACAGACCGGCCCATGCTCAACGACGGCTACGACCGCCCCGGCGGCACGGCCCCGCAACTCCACCTGCTCCACCTCCAAGGCCTCGCCGCGCACGCGACCCTGACCGACGGCGCCTGGCCCGGACCCGCCGCCCCCGGCGAACCGCTGCCGATCGCCGTCAGCCGGCGGGCCGCCGACACCATCGGCCTCCGGGTCGGCGACACCGTCGACAGCGGACCCGCCGCCCGGGCCAGGATCGTCGGCCTCTACCGCGCCGACGAGCCCCACGACCGCTACTGGCAGGAGCTGCCCTGCCCCGAACGCGCCTGCCTGAAGACCCTCGACGGCGGCGGTGTCCGCTGGGAGACGGCCGGATTCGCCGCCGCCGACAGCCGCCCGGCCCTGCTCGCCTGGGGCGGGGGCGGCGAGGACTTCTGGCGGCTGCCGGTCGACCCGCGCGCCCTGCGTGCCGACCGGCTCGCCGCCCTGCGCTCCGGCGTCGGCTCCTACCTGGCCGGTCCCGGTGCCGTCCTGGCCGCCGAGGTGACCGGACGGCCCGACCTCACCGCGACCACCCTGCTGCCCGAGGTCCTCGCCGAGGCCACCGCCCGCCACCGGGCCACCGCCCCGCTCGCCGCGATCGGCCCCGCCGGAGTCGCGGGCGTCGCCTGCGTGGTGCTCTGCCTGGCCGCGGCCCTCGCCGCCGACCGGCGGACCGCCGAACTCCGGCTGCTCCGGGACCGCGGCGGCTCGCGCGCGGCGATCCTGCTGCGCCTGCTGGGCGAGAGCGCGGTGACCGTCCTGCCGGCCGGCGGGGCCGCCACCGCCCTCGCCCTCGTCCTGCTGCCCACTCCCCGTTGGACCGCCGCCGTCCTCGCCGCGGTGGCCGGGACGCTGCTCGCCGTCCTCGCCCTCCCGGTCCGTGCCGCCGTCCTGCTCGCCCGCCCCCGTGGCACCGGCGGCCCGACCGACGGTGCCCGGGGGCCCGGGCGCCGCCGGGCGGTCGGCGAACTCCTCGTCCTCGCCGTCACCGGTGCGGCCGTCGCCGAGGTCCGCCGCCGGGGCGCGGCCCCGCCGGCCGACGGGCCGGACCCCCTGCTGGTCACCGCACCGCTGCTGGTCGCGCTCAGCGGTGGTCTGCTGCTCGCGAGGATCCAGCCGCCCGTCGTCGGCCGGCTCGCCGCCCTCGCCCGGCGCGGCCGAGGCCCGATCGCCTTCCTCGGCCTCGCCCGCAGCGCCCGCGACCCGGATGGTCGCCACCGCCCGGCCGTGCTGCCGGCGCTCGCTCTGCTGCTCGCCGTCACCACCGCGGGCTTCGGCGCCACCCTCCTCGACACCGTCGACGGTGCCCGGCTGCGCGCGGCCCGTACGGCGGTCGGCGGCGATGCCGCGGTGCTGGTCCCGCAGGACGCGCCGCTTCCCGAGGCGTTCGTCGCGGCCGCCGACGCGCTCCCCGGGGTCCGCGCCGCGACCGGTGTCCGGATCGAGCGGCAGACCTACCTGCTCGGGGTCGGCCGGCTCGCGGTACAGGTCACCCTCGTCGCCGCCGAGCCCCGGGCCTACGCGGAGATCTCCCGCACCGTCGGGGCCGGCCCGTTCGACCCGGCCGTCCTGTCCGATGCCGCGGTCCCGGCCGGCGCCGCGGTCCCGGCCGACCCCGCCGTCCGGTCCGGCGCCGCGTCGTCCACCGCCGCTCGGCCGGACCCGCCGGTGCCCGCCCTGGTCAGCGCCGGCCTCGCCGCACAACTCGGTCCCGGCCCGCAGCGGCTGCGGACACCCGGTGGCGAACTGCTCGCCACCGTCGTCGGCACCGTGAACGCCACCCCGGCCCTCCCCGAGGCCGTCCGGGAGTTCGTCGTCGTGCCGGTCGGCGCCGCCGCCGCCCGCCTGCCCGAACTCGCCCGGCCCGACAACTGGTTCGCCGTCGGCGACATCGACGGCGCCCGGCTGCGCCCGCTCTTCGCGACCCGGGGCCTGGCCGACACGTCGGGCCTGGCCGGGCTCCTGCGCGAGGAGGCCCGGGAGGTGAGCAGGGAACCCGGCGGCATCCCCGACGGTTACCTCGTGCGCACCGCCCGCGAGACGGCCGCCGACCTGGCCGCGGACCCGCTCCAGCACTCCACCGCCCGGCTCTTCCGGTCCGCGGCCGTCGCCGCCGTCGCCTTCGCCCTGCTCGCCGTCCTGCTGACCGTCCTGCGGGCTTCGCCCGACCGCGCGGCGGTCCTCGCCCGGCTGCGCACCATGGGGCTCCGCCCCCGGGAGGGGCTGGCGCTGATCGTCGCGGAGACCGTGCCGCAGACACTGGCCGCGGTGGCCGGCGGCGCGGTGGTCGCGGCGGGGGCCGTCGCCCTGCTCGGACCTGCTTTCGACCTGTCGCTGCTGGTGGGCGCGCCGGTGGCGGAACGGCCGGTGCCCCGCGTCCTGCCGGTGCTGCTGCCGACGGCCGCCGTGGCGCTGCTCGTCTGCACCGCGGTGGTGCTGGAGGCGGCCGTCTCCGGCCGACGGCAGATCGCCACCGAACTCCGGGCGGGCGACCGGCGGTGACCCCGGCAGCTCCGGGGCCACCGCCGGTGACCCGGCCTACGCCAGCGGCTGCGGCGTGATCATCGCGAACGGGGCCCCCTGCGGGTCGGCCACCACCGTCATCCGCCCGGCCATCATGTCGAACGGCGGGGCCAGCACCGTACCGCCGCTCCTGACCAGGGCGTCCACCGTGGAGTCCACGTCGTCCACCGCGAAGTAGGTCAGCCAGTGCGCCGGGGTGCCGGGCGGGTCGTTGGCGAGCAGGGTCACGCCGCCGACGGCGCGGCCGCCGACCCGCAGCTCCCAGTAGGAGTCGGCCCCGTCCAGCGGTTCGATCTCGATGCCGAACGCCGCGCCGTAGAAGGCGGTGGCGGCCGGCACGTCGCTGGTGTGCAGCTCGTTCCAGGTCAGCGCGCCGGCCTCGTTGACGACCTTGGCGCCGAAGAACTCGCCCGGCTGCCAGACGCCGAACACCGCGCCCTGCGGGTCCGCCGCCACCAGCATCCGGCCGAGGTTGCCGACGTCCATCACCGGGGCGAGCAGGGTGCCGCCGGCCGCGACGATCGCGTCCTGGGTGGCCTGGGCGTCGGTGCTGGCCAGGTAGCTGGTCCAGACGGTCGGCGGCTCCGGCATGCCCTCGGGGCTCATCGTCGGGCCGATGCCGGCCACCGCCCTGCCGTTGAGCTCGCAGACCGCGTAGCCGCCGAACTCCGCCGGGCCGGGCTTGCCCTGCCAGCCGAGCAGGTCACGGTAGAAGTCCAGGGCGGCCTGCTGGTCCTTGGCCATCAGGTCGACCCAGCACGGGGTGCCGGTCGCGTACGGCGTGGTGACTTCGGGCATTCTCGCTCCTCCTCGTGGGATCCCCCGCCGGTCACCCTCTCGCCGGGAGCGGCGATCGGGCGTTCGACACGCCGCCCCGATCGGTCGCCCCGGCCGGTGGCCACGGTCCGCCCCGATCGTTCGCTCCGGTCCGCCGGGGCGCGGGCCGCCCGGGGGCCCGGGCCCCCGGCCTTGCCCGGAGCCGGCGCACCGGCATAGCCTCCTGGAATGGTGCGAAGTACCGCGAAGGACGTCGAAAGCTACCTGGCCGAGGTGCCCGAGGACCGTCGCGAGGTGCTGACCGAGCTCCGCAGGCTGTGCCGCCGCGAGCTGGCGGACTTCACCGAGGTGATGGCCTACGGCATGCCCGCGTACGAGCGGGACGGGGTCGCCGAGGTCGCGTTCGCCAGCCAGAAGCAGTACATCTCCTTCTACCTGATGCGCCCCGACGTGCGGGACGCCTTCGCCGGACGTCTGGCCGCCCAGGACATGGGCAAGGGCTGCCTGCGCTTCCGGAAGCCGCAGGCGGTGGACCTCGTCCTGCTGGGGGACCTGCTGCGTGCCACGGCGGCACGTCCGGGCACGGTCGCCTGACGCCCGGTGCCTGTCGCCCGGTGCCCGGGCCGCTGACGGACGGTGGGCCGGGCACCGGGCGTCGGACGCCCCGCGAACGGTCAGTGGATGACGGTCCCGCACACGGAACCCGGCAGCGGCTGGAAGCCCTGGTCACGGACGGTGGTCGTGGTGTGCGCGCAGATCCATCCGGCCGGGCCGAAGACGTTCCGCAGCGCGGCGCCCCGGGCGTTCTGCGCGGTCCACTCGCTCTGCCGGACGACATTGGAGAGGATCCGGCCGAACGGGAGCACCGCGAACGCCGCGTTGATGGAATGCGCCGTGGTGTTGACGGAGGCGACGCCGTTGATCGCGCGCGGCGTGAGCGGCCCCGGCTCGTCGCCGGGGGAGGTGTGGCCGCCGTACGCCTGGCCGACGTAGCGGCCGACCGAGTACGGCACGAGGGCGTTCGGGTCCTGGAGGACGGTGTCGGTGCCCTGGTTCTCCCGGGCGACGACGCCGACGCAGGAGTGGTCGGTCACCTGGTCCTGGCCGATCGCCCGGGCGTAGTCGATCTTCTCCAGGAAGTACGAGGTGGAGTCCAGCCCGGACCCGTGCACGCCGTAGCGGTCCACCGTGACGTTGCCGCTCACATAGGGGCGGATGACGGCGTCCGGCAGGGCGGGGCTGATCTGGCGCCAGTTGGTGATCTGGCAGGCGTAGATGCCGACGAGCTGGGCGGGCGTCAGGGTGGCCGGGGCGTTCCCGCCGGCGGGGGAGGCCCAGCTGACGGCGTCCTTGGCCATCGCGACGAAGTTCAGGTAGGCCGGGTCCGTGGGCCGGGGCGGCCGGGCCGCGCGGGCGTAGTCGATGCTGGACGAGGTGTACATGTCGATGGCCATCAGGCCGGCGTCCGTGCTGAACGGGCGCCAGATCGTCACCGACCCGTACTTGGGGACGATCGGGGCCGCCGGGGTGGAGTCCCAGCCGGACAGCCGGGGCGAGGTGGTGTCGCCGCCGGCGGTCAGGGCGGCGTTGTAGTCGGTGGCGAACCGGCTCAGCAGGCTCTCGGTCGCCTGCGCGCCGACGCCGACGAGGTCCTGGGCGTTGGGCAGGGTCGCCGGGTCGGCGAGGGCGGGGCCGCCGGCGGAGAGGACGAGCGCGGAGGCGAGGGCGAGGGCCGGGGCGAGCCGGGCACCGAGGCGGGGGACGTGGCGAAGCATGGCGTGAACTGCCCTTCAGGCGTGGTCCGTCGGGATCCCGCCGTATCCTCGGACGCCCGCCCGGCCGCCGGAAGCCTCCGCCCCGCCGGCCCGCGGGCCCGCCGCCCCACCGCGCCGCAGGTCAGCCGGGGCGGGCCCGCCCGCGGTGACGGCGAATGTTCTTCCACCGGCCTTCCAGCGGCCACCTCGCCCCGGACCCGGCGCGCTGCTCACGCTCACGCCTCGCGCTCACGCCTCACGCTCACGCCTCGCGCGGTGCCCGCAGCCGGGCCTCGGCGGCCTCCAGCAGCAGGTCGAGCGCCTGCGGGTACGCGCTGCGGTTCATGTCGGCCGCCAGCAGGTGCGCGGTGGCCGCGATGTGGGGGTGGGTGGTGGCGTCGAGGCGCGCGTAGGAGCTCTGCCAGACCTGGTAGTCGGCGCTCAGAGCGCTCGAGGGCAGGGCGAGGGCGGCGGCGTCGAGGGCGGCGAAGCCGAGGCTCTGGTCGACGAAGGCGTGGTAGACGCGGACGGCCTCCGGGTCCGGGAAACCGGCGTCGCGCAGTATGCCGAGGATGTTCTCGACGGCGGTGATCTCGTTGGCCCGGCCGGTGGTGCGGTGGGCGGCGAGCAGGGCGGCCTGGGGGTGGGCCTGGTAGGCGGCGTGGATGCGCAGGCCGATGGCGCGCAGGTCGGCCCGCCAGTCGCCGGTGGGCCGCCAGCCGTGCTGGGCGCGGCCGATGAGTTCGTCCGCGATGGCGATCAGCAGGTCGTCGGTGCTGTGGAAGTAGCGGTACACCGCGCTGGGGTCGGCGCCGAGCGCGGCCCCGAGCCGCCGGACGGTGAGTGCCTCGGCGCCGTGCAGACCGATCAGCCGCAGCGCGGTGTCGACGATCAGCTCGGCGGACAGGACGACGCCCTGTTTGGTGGGCCGGCGGCGCTTCCGCTCGGGCTCGGGAACCACGCGTTCGGTCATGGCGGCAGGATATGACAACTTCATTGACATAGGGAGGGATCCGGGCAGCCTCTCGGCCGGCGGGCCCCGTGGTCGGCGGCCCCCGGGACTCCTCCGCGGGTCAGTCCGTGCGGTGCAGGTCGCACTGCTGGCGGACCGGCCCGGGGGCGTCGCTGCTGAGGACGGCGACCTGGGGCGGAGGCCCGGCGGTGGGCGCGTCCTCGGCCGTGCAGACCAGCTGCTGGACGGCGGTGGTGGTCAGAGCGGCGGTCGACCAGGACAGCCGCAGGGTGACGGTGCCGGGGCTGCCGACGGCCTCGACCCGGCCGCCGGCGGGGAGGGCGGTGTAGAGGCCGGCGCGCTGCTCCGCCGGGTCCGGCCCGGCGAGCAGGGTGTCGAGGGTCTGTTGCAGGTCCTCGCGCGGGCTGTCGGCGCGGACGACCGGCCGCAGCCCCTCCGGTCCCGGGAAGTACAGGCGGGTGCCGGGCTGGACACCGGTCGCCGGCAGCCCGCTGCGGACGGCCCCGGTGCCGGTGACGGAGCAGCCCGCGACCGCCAGCAGCAGGGCGGCCGCCGCGGCGGTGCGAAGGGGGACGTTCACCACTGCTGTTCCTCCGTGACGCTCGTCGTTGCTCTTCCATGACGCTCACCGCTGCTCCTCCCGGTCCCTCCCCGCCGTTCCTCGGCGACGCTCATCGCTGCTCCTCCCGGTCGTTGCCGAGCGGCAGGACGAGGGTGAACACCGCGCCCCCGCCGGGCGCGTCGGCGGCCTCGATCAGTCCGCCGTGCAGCCGGGCGTTCTCCTGCGCGATGGCCAGGCCGAGCCCGCTCCCCTCCGAGCGCCGGCGGGCCCGGTCGGCCTTGTAGAAGCGGTCGAACAGGTGCGGCAGTTCGGCGGCCGGGACGCCGGGCCCGTGGTCGGTCACGGTCAGCACGAGGTCGCCGTCGGCCTCCCGCAGGGCCAGCCGGACCGGCGGCCGGCCGTGCCGCAGGGCGTTGCCGACCAGGTTGGCGACGACGACGTCGAAGCGGCGCGGGTCGAGGCGCACCGGCAGGGCGGACGGCAGGTCCAGCACGATCCCCTCGCCCCAGCCGCGCAGGTCCAGGGTCTCGCGGACGGCGGTGACGGCGTCGACGTCCTCGGTGTGCAGGGGCGCGGCGCCGGCGTCCAGCCGGGAGATCTCGATCAGGTCGTTGACCAGCCGGGTGAGCCGTCCGGTCTCGTTGCTGATCATGCGCAGAGCGGTCGCGGTGTCGGCGGGCAGCTGTTCGGCGTCCTCGTCGAGGATGTCGGTGACGGCGACCATGGCGGCCAGCGGGGTGCGCAGTTCGTGCGAGACGTCGGCGGCGAACCGGCGGCCCTGGGACTCCACGGCCCGCAGCTCCTCGATGGTGCCCTGGAGGGTCCGGGCGGTGTGGTTGAAGGTCTTGGAGAGCTGGGCGAGTTCGTCGTGGCCGGTGACGGTCAGCCGGGTGTCGAGCCGGCCCTGGGCGAGGGCGTGGGCGGCGTCGCCCAGCGCACGGACCGGCCGCAGGACCTGGCGGGCCGCCAGCAGGGCGAGGCCCGCGGCGAGCACGGCGGCGAACGCGCCGGCCCCGGCGGCCGCGGCGAGCAGGCCGTTCGCCGCGCTCTGCTCGCGGTCGAGCGGCAGGACGGCGTAGACGGCGAGGCCGGAGGCGGTCCGGGGCTCGGCGGCGTAGGTGACCGGGATGCCGACGGCGAGCCAGGGGCGGTCGTCGGTCGTGAACCGCTGGAACGCGGCGTGGCCGGCGCCCACGGTCCGTTCCAGGGCCGCCGGCACGGCGAACGGCTGGGTCCACTCCGAGTGGTCGGTGCCCCGGGCGGCCAGTACCCGCCAGTCCCGGAATCCTCGGGTGCCGGACAACTGTCCCGTCAGCCGGTCGAGTTCGCCCTGGGTGGGCGGGAACGGCAGGGCCGGGGCGAGCACGTCGACCCGGCGGCGCAGCTCGTCCAGGGCGGTGTCCTGGGTGAGTTCCAGGGTGGAGTTGGTGGCGGCGCGGTAGGTGAGGGCCGCGGTGGCCAGCGCGCTCAGCGCGGCGACGGCCACGAACGCGGCCAGCAGCCGGGGCCGCAGCCCGGCGATCGCCCGGCGCAGCCGGACCCGGCGCGGAACGGTCCTCCCGGCGGGCGGCCCCGGCGGGGAGGACGGAGCGCCCGTCACAGCGGACCGAAGCGGTAGCCGAAGCCGCGCACGGTCTGGATGTAACGGGGTGCGGCGGGGCTGTCCTCGATCTTGGCCCGGAGCCGGTTGACACCCGCGTCCACCAGACGGATGTCGTCCTGGCGGCCCAGCCCCCACACGGATTCGAGCAACTGCTCGCGGCTGAGCACCCGCCCGGGCGAGGCGGCCAGCTCCAGCAGCAGCCGCAGGTCGCCGGGCGCGAGCGGCAGCGGGGTGCCGCGCTTGGTGACGGTCAGCGCGGCCCGGTCCAGCACCAGGTCGCCGTGCGCCTCCCGGTCGGCCTCGGCCCCGGCGGTGCCCGCCCGCCGCAGTACCGCCCGGATCCGGGCGTCCAGGACCCGGGACTGCGCGGGCTTGACCACGTAGTCGTCGGCCCCGGCCTCCAGGCCGAGCACGGTGTCCACGTCGTCGCCGCGGGCGGTCAGCATGATCACCGGAGTGGGCCCGGCCCCGCGCAGCCGCCGGCACACCTCGAAGCCGTCGATCCCGGGCAGCATGAGGTCCAGCACGACGATCTCCGGCGGCTCCCGGTGCGCCCGCTCCAGCCCTTCCTCGCCCGAGGCGGCGGTGCGCACCTCGTGGCCCTGGCGGCGCAGGCCCAGGGCCAGCGCCTCCCGCACCGAGTCGTCGTCCTCGATCAGCAGTACCCGTGACATGACCGCCAGTATCCGGCCTCCACCTGCGGAAACGCGGCTGTGGCACGGGTCCGGGGCGCCTTGTTGCGAAACGCTCACACACGGCTCACAGGCCCCGCAAGCGCGCGGCCGAGGGTGGTGGACACGCCGTCCGGCAGTCCGCCGGGACCACCGGCCCGTCCCCCTCCGAGGAGCAGCGTGCGCCCGCAGCAGGAGCCGAAGCCGTCCGACGCCACCCCGTCCAGCTGGTACCCCCGCCTCGGCGGGCCGTCGCGCGCCTCCCGGCGCCGCACCGCCCTGTTGCGGACCGCCGTCCTGGGCGCCGCCACCGTGACCCTGCTGGGAGCGGCCGGGGTGCTGATGAAGGGCCCCGAGCACCTGCCGGGCCTCACCGGCTCCCCGTCCGCGGCCGGTACGGGTACGGGTACCGGGGCCGAGGCCGGGCCGGTGCCGGGGCTGCCCGCGCCGGTGGTCGACATGAGCATCTCCCGCCGTTCCGAGGACGCCGGGAACACCGTCAACCTGACCGTCGACGACGGGCCGGACCCGCAGTGGACGCCGCGGATACTGGACGTCCTGGCCCGCAACGGGGTCAAGGCCGTCTTCTGCATGCTGGGTCCCGACGCCCGGGCCCGTCCCGAGCTCGCCCGCCAGGTGGTCGCGGCCGGCCACCGGCTGTGCAACCACTCGGTGAGCCACGACACGGCCATGGACCACAAGGACGTCGGGTACCAGGAACGGGAGATCCTGGACGGGCTGCGGATGATCCAGGACGCCACCGGCGGGGCGCCCGTCCCCTACTACCGGGCCCCCGGTGGTGCCTTCACGCCGGAGAGCCGTCAGATCGCCGCCGCGCACGGCATGCGCCCGTTGGGCTGGAACGTCGACACCCGGGACTTCGAACGGCCCGGCGCGGACCGGATCGTCGAGACCGTCGAGGAGCAGCTCCGCCGGGGCCCGACGGTGCTGCTGCACGACGGCGGGGGCAACCGCGCCCAGACCGTCGAGGCGCTGGAGCGGCTGCTGCCCCGGCTCAGGGCGGAGGGCCGGACCTTCTCCTTCCCCGAGCGCTGACCGACCGGGGGCCGGTTCCGGGCGCGGTCGGCACCGGGAGGACGGTGGCGGGGTGCAGGCGCCGGGAGGACGGTGGCGGCGTGCCGGCGCCGGGAGGCCGGTGGGGTTGCCGTTCCCCCGGGGTCAGCCCTTCCGGCGGACCGGGAGGCTGCGGGGGCCGCGCACCAGGAGGCCCGGCCGGTACGGCAGAGCGGCGGGGTCGGCGGCGAGGGACAGCGCGGGCAGGGCGTCGAACAGCCGGGGCAGGGCGATCGTCGCCTCCAGCCGGGCCAGCCGGGCGCCGAGGCAGATGTGCGGGCCGTGCCCGAAGGCGACGTGCGGCAGGGCCCGGCCGTCACCGGGGGCGAACCGGCCGGGCCGGAAGGCGTCCGGGTCGGGGAAGACCTCCGGGTCGCGGTTGGCGGCCGCCAGGACGACCAGGACGGAGGAGTCGGCCGGGACGACCGTGCCGGAGCCGAGGTCGACCTCCTCCCGGGTGCGCCGCCAGGTGGTGCCCTCCAGCGGGCTGGCGTGGCGCAGCGTCTCCTCGACCACCGCGGCCCACCGGGGCTCGCCCTCCCGGCGGGCCGCGGCCAGCTCGCCGGGGTGGCCGAGCAGCAGCAGCGAGGCGGAGGCGAGCAGGTTCATGGTCGTCTCGTAGCCCGCGAAGAGCAGCAGGAACGCCATCGCCAGCAGTTCGGTGTCGTCCAGCGCCTCGGCGTCCCGGTCGGCGGCGAGCAGGCTGAACAGGTCCTCGCCGGGCTGCTGCCGCTTGGCCGCGATGAGCCCGGTGAAGTACCGGTGCAGGCTCTGCCACGCGTCGTCGATCTCGCCGGGGGCGAGGGCGCCGGCCGGGGAGCCGACCCGGTAGGTCCAGTTGCGCAGGTCCGCCCGGTCCTCCTCGGGCACGCCGAGGATCTCGCCGATCACCAGGACGGGCAGCGGGAAGGCGAAGTCGTCGACGAGGTCGGCGCACCCTTCGCGGTCGAGGCGTTCCGCGAGCCCGCCGAGCACCTCCTCGGTGAGCCGGGCGATCCGCTCGCCGAGGGCGTCCACCCGGCGGGGGGTGAAGGCGACCGAGGCCAGTCGGCGCAGGCGGCGGTGCTCGGCGCCGTCGGTGTTGAGCATGTGGCGCTCCAGCACGGACCGGGCTCCGGCCGCCGGTCCCACCCGGGCGGACCCGCCGGCCCGCGGCGCCGGGACGTTGGAGAACCGGGCGTCGGCCAGCACCGCCCGGGCCTGGCGGTAGCCGGTCACCAGCCAGGCCGAGGTTCCGTTGGACAGGTCCACCCGGGCTGCCGGGCCCCGCGCGCGCAGCCCCGCGTAGTACGGGTAGGGGTCGCGGGCGAACGCGGCGTCGGCGGGGTTCAGAACTGTGGTCACCGGGTCATTCTCGCCGGGCGCCCCGGAGGGCCCGACACGGCCCCCGGCCCGGGACGGATCCGGGGTCGGGCCGGATCCTGGTCCCGAACGGATCCGGGACCGGGACCGGGCCCTCCGGGGGGCGGTCCCGGTCCCGGGTGAGTGGGGCGCCGACGCCCGGGGCGTCACCGTCGCGGGGTCACGTCCGGAGCGGGCGGAAGACCGGCTCCGGCCAGTCGCCGTCCGGGAGGGTGCGGTCGAGCGCCGCGCCGATCACCCGCTCCTCGTACCGGAAGTGCGACTCCATGATCGCCGCCAGCCCGTCGAGTTCGCGCCGGATCGCCTCGTCCGGGCCCTCACCGCCGTCGGTGGCGGCCGCTCGGGCGAGTTCGGCCACCCGGGTCAGGATCGAGGAGATCAGGCCGTGGTCCTCGACCAGCTTCGTGACCGTCCCCGCGAGATCCGGCCGCTCGCGCACCAACTGCGCGAACAGTCCGTCGTCCTCGCCCCGGTGGTGGGTCTCCAGGGCGCCGCAGAAGGCCAGACAGTGGGCGGCGAGCGTCCCGCCGCCGGTACGCCGGTGCCCAGCACCGGACTTGAGGTCGTTGATCAGACGAAGCAGTTCGTCGTGGGCCAGCGAGAGCTGCCGGCCGAGGGCGACCGCACGGCCGCCGTCCTGGGAAGCCACGTCGGGCCGTCCCTTCGGTTGTCGCACCTCCATGCCTGACGCAGTCCGTCACCGGCACGCGATGCCGCCGTGATCCGATCACACGACCCGCCGCGTCGGCAAGTGCCGCCCGCACCCGTGGTCCTGGGGGTGGCTGCTGGAAGAACACTCGGCGGCGGGGGCAGGGGCGACCAGCGGCGCCCTGCCGGGGCCGGTCGGGTCGGGGTTACGACGCCGGGACGGGGCCGCCGAGGATACGCCGGGATCCCGTCGACCGCTCCCCGGAAGGAAGCCACACCGTGTTCCGACTTGTTGCCCGGGCCGCCTCTGCCCTCGCGCTGGCCTCGGCGCTCGCGCTCACCGTCACCACGCCCGCGCTCGCCGACCCGCCCGTGCCCGCCGCCACCGACCTCGTCGGGGTCGGCTCCCCGCTGACGCAGGGGCTCTACAACCGGATCTCCAGCGACTACAACGCCGCACTCGCCGCCGCCGGGGACACCGCCTCGCCCCGCATCTACAGCTGGGACGCCACCGGGAACACGTCCATCATCCCGAAGTCCGGCGCCGACGAGATCCGCCGGCCGAACAGCACCCAGGCCGGCCTCTTCGAGCTCACCATGCGCACGAACCGGACCCTCGACTTCAGCCGGGCCTACCGCGGCATGCTCAGCACCGACCTGCCGAACACCCTGTTCGTCGCCATCGCCAGGGACGCGGTGACCTGGGCGGCGCCGGCGGGCGGACACGCCCCGGCGAACCTGACGGCCTGGCAGGTGCGGAGCATCTACGCCTGCGAGGTCACCAACTGGCGGCAGATCGATCCCGCGCTGCCCGATGCCACCATCCACCCGCTGCTGCCCGGGGGCCGGTTCAGCCCGTCGGACACCGCCCTCGCCCTCTACCGGGTGCTGAACAAGCTCTCGGTCACGAGCCCCTTCTCGTTCGGTGGCTGCGTCGCCGGGGTCGCGACGGAGAACCAGGGCACCTCGCCGGAGTTCCAGGACCCCGACGCGATCGTCCCGTACTCGGCCGGCCATTACGTCGGCCAGGTCTACGGCGGCCACGGCGGGCCCGGCGACCAGCCCGGGAGCCTCACCCTCCGGTCGTTCGGCGGGCTGGTCCCGGTGGACCAGGTCAACCACATCGTCGCCTCGGCCTTCGGTGCCTCGCAGTTCGCGTACCTGGTCACCACCGCTGTGCGCAGCGAGGACTGGTACTCCACCGAGCCGCGCGGCGTCGCGCTGCGTGCGATCTTCGGTTTCAACGGGTGGGTGTGCCGGTCGAACGAGGGCCGGGCGATCCTCCGCAGCTACGGCTTCGTGCCGCACCCCGGGTGCGGTGCGCCCGAGCACAGCTGACCGGGGCCGCGCGGGTCCGCCGGCGCGGGTCGCCGGCGGACCCGCCCCCGAGGGCGTTCATCGCAGGCCATTGCAACGATCGAGGGTGGTCGGCGTTGCATTGAGCGCCCAGCCATTGCAATCGATGGGTCAGGAGGCCTTCGCTCGAGGCACTTCCATGGCCCGGTGTGCTGTTGACCGAAATCTGAACGCAATGTAGCTTCGTCACTGTTCAACGATTCGCGAACGTCTGCGACGCAACACGGCACCCCGAAGAGAGGCACGACCATGTCCGTCAACACCGCTGCCCAGGACGCGTTCACCCCGTCGCCGGACGCCGTCGGGTCCGAGCGCCCCGAACTGCTGGCGGCCGCCCGGGCGTTCGTCGACGCCGGGTTCGCCGGGATCCAGCTGCGGGTGCACGACGAGCGGGGCGCCTGGGTCGGCGCCGCCGGGGTACGGGAGCTGGGCGGGACCGAACTGCCGCCGGTGGAGGGGAGGTTCTGGATCGGCAGCAGCACCAAGACCTTCGTCGCGGCGTTGGTCCTGCGGCTCGCCGCGGACGGCGCGATCGGGCTGGACGCCCCGGTGGCCGGACATCTGCCGGACCTCGGCCTGGACGGGCGGATCACCGTGCGGATGCTGCTCCAGCACACCAGCGGGCTCTACAACTACACCGGCGAGCTCGACGCCGACGGGACCTTCGTGCCGGGGCTCCCCTCGGTCGGCGGGCCCTGGGTGGAGAACCGGTTCCACGGCTACCGGCCGGAGGAGCTGGTGCGGTTCGCGCTCGCCGAGCCGGCCCGCTTCGAGCCGGGCACGGGTCAGAGCTACTCCAACACCAACTACACGGTGGCCGCGCTGCTGGTCGAGGCGGTCACCGGCCGACCGTACGCGGAGGCGATGCGCCAGTACGTCCTGGAGCCGCTCGGGCTGCGGGACACCGTCGTGCCGGGCGACTCCCCGGAGCTGCCCGAGCCGCACGCGCACGGCTACGCCCGCTACCGCGACGGCGAGGAGTGGAAGGTCGTCGACGTGTCTCGGCAGAACAGCTCGCTGCTGACCGGCGCGGGCGACATGATCTCCACCACCCGGGACCTGCACACCTTCTTCTCCGCACTGCTGGGCGGCCGACTGGTGCCGGCCCCGCTGCTGGAGGAGATGCGCACACCGCACGGGATGCTCGGCTACGGCCTCGGACTGTTCGTGCAGGACCTCGGCCCGGAGCGCGGCACCGTCGTCCACCACAACGGAGGTGCCCCGGGCGGCTACGGGGCGCTGATGATCGCCGCCCCGGACGGCAGCCGGACCCTCACCGCGGGTCTGACCACGGGCGACGCCGGGACGGACCCGGCGCAGGTCTTTCCGGCGGCGCTGGACGCGCTGATCACGGCCGTGTTCCGGGACGGCCGCGAGCGGTGACCCGGAAGCGCCCGCTGCCGGAGCGGTGTTCGCCGGACGGTGCCCGTCCGGCGAACACCGCCTGACGAACAGTCAGGCGAGGGAGCGGCAGAGCAGCGCGTCCGGGACGCCGTAGTGCAGCCACTTCCAGGTGTAGGCGACGCCGGCCAAGTACTCGTTGTCGCCGCACTGCCCCTTGTAGTGGCCCGGTGCCCAGTCGCTGCCGGACGAGCCGCCGGTGGTGGGACGGTTGTCGCCGTGGTCGAACCACAGGGTGCGGCTGCCGCCGGACGCCGGGGCGGCGGCGAGCGGAGCGCAGAGCAGCGCGGACATCGCGTCGGAGCGCACGCTGTGGCCGACGGCGAACGTGCCGTCCGGGCACTGGAGCTTGTTGTAGCCGGAGGCCCAGTCGCCGTGGGTCACGTAGCGCTCGTCGGTGACGGTGGTCCAGTCGCCGGTGCCGGTCGCGGGCTGCCCGGCGTCGGTGCACAGACCGCGGCCGTCACCGCGGGCGAGGCCGACCAGCCGCTGGCCGTCCGGGCAGTTGCCCTTGCGGTTGCCGGGGCTCCAGTCCGGCCGGGCGAGCATCCGCCGGGAGAGGTCGAGGTCGGCGTGGTCGAGGTCGAGCAGACCCCAGTGCGGGGAGGGGGCGACCTGGCCGGTGTACGAGGGGGCTCCGACCAGCCGGTTCCAGTACGGGGCGCGCCAGTCGCCCTGGTCCTCCAGGCTGAGCGGGCGGCCGGCGGTGTCGAAGTCGAGCAGCGCCCAACTGTCGTTCGGCACGCCGTTGCTGTGCCAGCCGACCAGCGGCCAGACGGCGAAGTCGGTGTCGTTCGCCGCCAGGATCCGGGTGAAGTTGTCGAACCAGGCCTGTTCCTTGGCGTCGGTCGAGCCCCGGCCGCCGGCGCCGAACTCGCTGATCCACACCGGCGCGGTGAAGTGCTGGCCGGACCGGGTGACGAACAGGGCCTCGTCGTCGACGACCTGCGCCAGCTGTGCCGGGGTGAAGTCCTGGTAGCGCGGGTCGCCCGTGGAGCCGGCGGAGCCGCTCGCCGCACCCGTGTTGGCCGGGCCGGTGTAGCCGTAGAAGTGTGCCGAGTAGACCAGTTTGCCCGAGTCGATCAGGGCGTTGGAGAGGGTGCGGACCGGGGTCAGCTGCGGCCGGCCGTGGCTGAACCCGGCGGCCGGTATTCCGTACCAGTTGATGCCCTCCATGACGACCAGCAGGTCGGGGGCGGTCCGCAGGATCCGGTTCCCGGCCTCCTCGAAGGCGGCGTACTGGTCGTGGCTGTCGCCCAGGCCCCAGTTGGGGTCGTCCCAGGTGTCGCGGCGGACCTCGTTGCGCAGGTCGGCGCCGACCACGCGCTTGTTGTCCTTGTACCGGCCGGCCAGCGTGACCCAGTCGTCGATCCACTGCTGGGTCGACTGGCCGCTGTTCCAGCGCTCGTTGCCGTCCAGGCCGCAGCAGAAGCGGTAGCTGGTGGTGTGGTTGTTGAGGATCACCGCGAAGCCGTCGGCGGTCAGCGCCGAGACGACCGCGTCGAACACCTGGAGCGGAGTCTTCCCGCGCAGCTGAGGGTTGGCGGTGACGGCGACGTCCGGCACGGTGCTCGGGTCGTGCAGCAGGGCGTTGGCGAACGGCAGCCGGACACTGTTGATGCCGAGGCGGTGGAAGCCGCTCAGGATGTCGGCGATCGGGGCCCGGTCAAGGCCGAGCGGCAGGTTGTAGGACACCTGCCCGGCCTGGTTGTCGGCCGGGTCGGTGGTGGACCCGCTGCCCTGCCAGGTGCCCTGGGCGCCGGCCCAGTTGCCGGACTTCAGCTTGAAGCGGGCGCCGGTGGCGTCGACGACGTACCGGCCCCGGGTGCTGAGCGGACCGGTCCAGGAGGCGGACAGGGCGGGTCCGTCGAGGACCGCCGGTGCCGCCCCGGACGGCCCGGAGGCGGTCGTGGTGGCTCCGGCGGCGGTGCCGGTGCCCGCCGTCATGGCGACGCAGGCGAGCAGGGCGGCCCCCGCCGCCAGCGCGCGGCGCGCGAATGTGTTCATGGTCGTCCCGGTGGGTGAGGGTGGTCTGGCATGGATGTGACAACCTCTGGTGTGACAGTCATTCATTCCCCGTTCCGCGCACCGGGACTCCGCAGTGGTCCGGTACTAGGAACGGCGGACAGGGGTGCCGGGAGGCGTCCGGTCCCCGGCCGGTCCGTGCCGACGGTCGCGCCGGAGGCTAGCAGTGGTGCGGAGGTTGTACGGACAACTCCCGGTGGCGCAGTCCGAGCGGTTCGGCGAACGGGGAAGGGTGGGCGGTGCGTGCACGGCCGACTTCCGGTGGCGACTTCCGGTGGCGAGTGGCGAGTGGCGAGTGGCGAGTTGCGGGCGACGGGCGACGGGCGACGGGCGGCGAGTGGTGGGTGCCGGTGGTCGGTGCTCACGGGGCCGGGCGGGTGTCGGTGCCGGTACGGATCTTCTCAGCGCCGGTCGCGCGCACTACGGTGAGGCCGTGGCGGACGCCCGGGGCGGAGTGCGGGGGCCGCGTCGCCGGCGTCACCCGCCCCGACCGGACCTCGCAGAACGGAAACCACCACCATGCCCGAGCAGGAGCAGCAGCCCTTCGTCTGGGCCCCAGGCACCCATGAGCTGGGGGAGGGCGCCCGCTGGGTCGACGGCCGGCTCGTCTTCACCGACATCCTCACCGGCCGGCTCCTCGAGGTCTCCGGCACCGAGCCGGGCACGCCGCGCGAACTCCTGCGCCTGGACGTGCCCCTGGGCGCGGTCGCCCCGGTCGAGGGCCGCCCCGGGCACTGGATCGCCGCGGCGGGCACCGGAATCGCCCTCCTCGGCCCGGACGGCTCCACCGAGTGGCTGGCCCGCCCGGAGGAGCACACCGCCACCCCGATGCGGATGAACGACGGCGTCTGCGACCCGCAGGGCCGCTTCTGGGCCGGCAGCATGGCGTACGACGAGACCCCGGGCGCCGGTTCGCTCTACCGCACCGACCACGACGGCACCGTCCACCGCGTCCTCACCGGACTGACCATCGTCAACGGCCCCGCCTTCAGCGCCGACGGCCGGTTGCTCCACGTCGCCGACAGCACGGCGGGCGTCATCCACCGTTGCACCCTCGACGCGGACGGGAACCCGCTGGACATGACGGAGTTCGTCCGGATCACCGACGGCGGATCCCCCGACGGCATGACCGTCGACACCCGCGGCCGGCTCTGGGTCGCGGTCTGGGGGAGCGCGGCCGTCCACCGCTACGAGCCCGACGGCACCCTGTCGGCCGTCGTCCCGCTGCCGGCACCCCAGCCCACTTCCGTCTGCCTCCCGCCGGCCGGCGGGCGCCTCCTCGTCACCACCGCCCGGCTGGGCCTGCCCGGCGCACCGCCCCCGTCCGGCGCGGTGCTCGCCGTCCCCGTCGACGCCGCCGCCCCGCCCGCCGCCGGCTACCGCCCGCGCTGACACCCGGCCGGGCCAGGTCCGGGGCCGGCCCGTCCCGGACCGGCCCGACCGGCTCGCGCTGTCGGTGCCCCGGCCTAGGCTGCGGCCATGAGCATGATCGGGAGGTATCTCCGCCTGAGCGCCGGAGAGTTGGAGCGGGCGGGACAGGACCCGGAGTGGGTCCGGGAGTTCGCGGAGGAACTGGACGAGGGAGCGCGGGGCGGCAGGTCCGGCGGAGCGTGGGCGCGTCTGCACGGCACCGGCAGGGCATGGCAGGCGCTCGACTTCCTGCTCCGCCGCCGCGAGTTCCCGGTCGACGTCGTGTACGGCGAGGCGGAGCTGCCCGGGGCCGAGGACTGGGGCTACGGCCCGCCGTGCCTGATCACCCCCGAGCGGGTCCGCCTCGCCGCCGGGACGTTCGCGCAGCTGGACCCGGGCCGGCTGACGGAGGGGATCTCGGCCGCCGACCTCGCCGAGGCCCGGATCTACCCGCACGGACTGTGGGACTCCGAGGACGCGCTGCACCTGGTGACGGCCGAGTACCGCGCCCTGGCCGACTTCCTCGGCGCGGTCGCGACCCGTCGGCACGGCGTCCTGGTCTGGATCGAGTGAGGACGCCCGGGGCGACCGTGCCGCAGAGGTGCACCGGATCCCCACGAGTCGCGGTTCACCGAATCTCCACGCGGGGCGGCCGCATCCTTCCGCCGATCGGGGGTACCGGGCCAGGACCGTGCCGACACGACGGAAGGACTCCCATGGTGGCCCCCACCGGTGAACTGCTCGTTTCCGCCGCTGCCCCGACGGCGGACCCCTCCGGACCCGCGACGCCCGCGACCGCCCCCGGCGCCGACGGTCCCGGCCGTACTCCCGGTACCGGCTCCGGCCTGCGGGACCTGCTGCCGCCCGAACTCGCGGCGGTGGACGACCCGCGCGAGGTGGCGCCCGCGGACGCCCGGGACCTCACCCGCCAGCTGCTGCGCCGACTGGCCACGCTGGAGGAGGGGACCAGGGAGTACTCGTACGTCCGCACCACCCTGGTGGAGCTGAACCTCTCCCTGGTGCGGTTCGCGATCCGGCGCTTCGACGCCCACCGCGAGCCGAAGGAGGACCTGCTCCAGGTCGGCGCCGTCGGCCTGATCAAGGCCATCGACCGGTTCGACCCCACGCTCGGCGTGGAGTTCACCACCTTCGCCGTGCCGACGGTGCTCGGCGAGATCCGGCGGCACTTCCGCGACACCACCTGGGCCGTGCACGTGCCCCGCCGCCTCCAGGAGCTGCGGATCACGCTCGCCCGCGCGCAGGAGCGGCTCGCCCAGCGTCTGGACCGCGCCCCGACCGTGGCCGAACTCGCCGAGCACCTCTCGCTCACCCCGGAGGAGGTCGTCGAGGGCCTGACCGCCGCCAACGGCCACACCGCGGGCTCGCTCGACGGCGGCGGCCCCGAGGGCGGCGCCGACCCCGGGCCGCTCGGGGAGCAGATCGGCACCGACGACCACGACCTCGCCCTGGTCGAGGACCTGGTCGCGCTGAAGCCCCTGATAGCCGCCCTGCCCGAACGCGAGCGCCGCATCCTGTCGATGCGCTTCTGCGAGGACCTCACCCAGTCCCAGATCGGTGCCCGGCTGGGCCTGTCCCAGATGCACGTGTCCCGGCTCCTCTCGCGCACGCTCGGCCGGCTGCGCGACGGCCTGGAGGACGCCTGAGGGTGTCGTCCGGCGCGGCCGCCGAGGGCGTGGCGGCCCCTGACCCGCAAGCCTGACCCGCAGACCCGACCGCAAGCCTGACCCGCAGACCTGACCGCAAGCCTGACCCGCAAGCCTGACCCGCAAACCCTTCACTTGGCCCGACGGGCACGGCCTCCGTATCGTCGGAGGGCACGGACACGGAGGGGACGACGATGATGCCATCCGACAACGACCCGGGGGACACCACGCTGGCGGCGTTCCCCCCGTACCGTCCCGGACTGATGGTGGAGACCCGCTCCGCGCCCGGCGGCGCGATGATCTGCGTCCTCGTCGGCGATCTCGACATCGAGACCCTCGCGCCGGCCGCCGAGACACTCGGCGCTCTGGTCGCGCAGCGCCCCGAGGCCGTGGTGATCGACCTCGGCGGGGTGGGATTCTGCGACTCCTCCGGCCTGAACGTGCTGCTCAGGACCCGGATCGCGGCCGAGCGGGGTGGGCTGGAGCTGCGGCTCGCCGCCGTGCCGCCCACCGTGATGCGGGTGCTCGACCTGACCGGTGCCCGTGCGGTGTTCTCGATCCACGACTCGGTGGCCGGGGCGCTGGCCCGCTGAGCAGGTCTCGGCCGTCCGGCGGCGGTGGCCGTCCGTTCCCCGCGCGGCCCTCCCCTCCGTGCGCGGCCGGACCGCCGCCTTCGGCCGTTCCCGGACTTCCGCGCCCGGACGCGTACCCCGATCGCACGCGCAACGGGCATAATTCCGGGACTGCCGGGAAACCGACCACGCGACAGATCGCCGTCGATCCGAAAGGGCGCCCTCGCATGACGATGAGCAGCGGAACCCTGGACGGCGACCCGCACCGGGCCGGGCCCGAGGCCCCCGTCGGCGGTCAGCGCAGGCGGCTGACCCTCGCCGGACTCCCCAAACCGGTCGCCCACGCCCGGACGTTCACCGCCCGTGCGCTCGGTGAGTGGTTCCCGTCCGCTCCCGCGCCCGGGGGTGGTGACGGTGCCTCCGACGACCTCGTGCTGCTGGTCGCCGAGCTCGTCGCCAACGCGATGCTGCACGGCGACGGCCCGTTGGAGCTGGTCCTGCACGTCACCGAGGCCCGGCTGCGGGTCGAGGTCAGCGACCGCAGCCCCGCGATGCCCGAGCTGCGCCGGCCGCACAACCCGGCGCTGCCCGGCGGCCACGGCCTGTTCATCGTGCAGCGGACCGCCGACCGCTGGGGCGCCGAGCCGCACGGCCAGGGCAAGACGATCTGGGCCGAGGTGGGCGTCCCCCGGTTGCTCGGCCCTCGCTGAGCGCGGCCGCCGCACGGCACGCCGTCGCAAGCCGCACCGTCGTACTGCGCACCGCCGTAATGCGCACCGGCGCAAGCCGCACCGGCGCACCGCGCGCCGCCACGCCGCCACGCCGCCGCATGATTCCGGCCGTCCGGGGCACACGGGGGCCGACAGTGTCCGGCACAGGAAAGAGCGGGGGCGAGGCCGATGTCGAAAGCGGTGGCGGTACACCTGACGATGCGTCTGATCACCGGAGAGGACCGGGGCCGGGACCTGGCCGTCGAGTGCCGGTACGAGGCCGGGGACCCCTACGCGGTCCGGCTGGACTTCGGCGGCGGCGAGGAGACGGTCTGGGTCCTGGCCCGGGAGCTGCTCGCCGCCGGGCTGCGCGGACCGGCGGGGGACGGGGACGTCCACATCGAGCCCAGTGCGACCGGGCGGCGCGTCCTCATCGCGCTGGGCGGTCAGGAGGGCGTGGCGCTCCTCGACACCCCGGCCCGGCCGCTCGCGCGGTTCCTCACCGCGACCGGCCGCACCGTCCCGATGGGCTCGGAGTCGGCCCGGATCGACTGGGACGGCTGGCTGCGCCGACTGCTGTCCGCCTGAGCCCGCCCGAGCCCGCTTCGGCCCGCCCGAACCCGGCCGGGGCCGGTCGTACGGACGGTCGCACGAACAGGGGGCATGAACCGGGACATCCGGGTTAGACGAGCGGACGAACCGACCGATCCGCCAGGAAAGGGCCCGCGATGACCGAGATCTCCCGCCTCCCCGGAGCCGTCGAGCAGCACTGGAACTGGCAGTTGGAGGGAGCCTGCCGCGGTGTCGACAGCAGCATATTCTTCCACCCCGCCAACGAGCGCGGCACCGCCGCCAAGGAGCGCGAGCAGCACGCCAAGTCGGTCTGCGCCCGCTGCCCGGTCCGCGTGCAGTGCCGCCGCTACGCGCTCGCCACCCGTGAGCCGTACGGCGTGTGGGGCGGTCTGACCGAAGGGGAGCGCCGTGTGCTGTTCACCGACTTCGCCGCGCCGGGCGCCCGGCCGGCGTAGGGCGGCGGCGTGCCCCGGCCGCGGGCGCTGCGCGGCGCCCCCGGCCGACCGGGTCCGGGCCGCCGACAGGGTTCGCGTCGCGGGGCGGGTTTGCGCCCTGGGGCGGGTGGTAGACGCAGCACCGGGCGGCGGCCGAAGAGCGGCAGGTCACACGGCCTCCGCGGCCCCGCCCGCCCGAACCCACCGGGAGGCTTCCGTGATCGTCCTCGGAGTCGTTCTGCTCATCATCGGTTTCCTCACAGGTATCTCGATCCTGTGGACCATCGGCATCGTGCTGCTCGTCGTCGGCGCCGTGCTGTGGATCGCCGGCGCGATCGGCCACGAGGTCGGTGGACGCCGTCACTACTACTGACGGAGCCGCCGTCGCCCGGATCCGGACGCCCCCAGGCCGTCTCCCACGAACAGCCCACCCGGGGTGTCCGGGGGTCCGGGGCGGCAGATCCTCGTGTCATGGCCGCGATCGTCGTCCTCTACGAGTTGGACCCCGGGCAGGTGCTCGGCCCGGACGGGGTGGAGCCCGCCGTGCTGGGCGTGCACGCGGCCGGGGCGGACCCCGACGTGCCGGAGGACCCGCTGCCGCGCACCCTGTGCGGGCGGGACACGGCGGGCATGGAGCACGCCCACTTCCGGGCCGGCCTGGGCGAGCCGTGGTACCCGCCCGCCCTCGCCGAGCAGCGCTGCCGGGAGTGCGAGCGGGCGCTGCGGTCGTCCTGACGGCCGTTGGAGCCGGCGCGGGGAGCGGCCGCGGAGGCCGGCACGACGGCTGCCGTCACCGGAAGGACGGCTACCGGAGCCGGAACAGCACGGCCCGCCAGCCCGTGCTCGCGGTTCCGTGCCCCTCGCAGGCGGCCTCCGGAGCCCCGCGCCAGGTCAGGTACGTGGTCGTCAGCCGTAGGTCCGCCGGGCCCGCCGACCGGGGCGCGCCGGGTCGCTCGACGGCGGGGAGCCGGTGCCAGTCGGCGGGGAGGTCCGGCGGGGGTCCGCCGTTGCTGCCGACCGCGCCGAACAGCAGGTCCCCGTCCTCGCACGGGACCAGGTCGCCGCCGAGCGCCAGGTCCCGGCCGCCCGACGCCGAATCCGGGTCGGACACCGTCTCGATCCACGGGCCGGCCCCGGTGACCCCCCGGAAGTCGTCCACCGCGGCGAAGCCCTGCGCGGCGTCCGGCCACAGGATCCGGATCATGTCGAGTTCGTCCATCGCCTTGGCGCGCACCGATACGAAGACCGCCAGCCGGCTGCCGTCCTGGTCGATCGGGTAGCCGACGAGCCGGTAGCGGTTGCCGACGGTGTCGGTCACCGTGAGCGGCCCGGGGCCGGTGCCGCCCAGCAGTACGGTGACGACCAGGGTGTCCCCGTCCCGGACCGGGCTGCGGACCTCCAGTTCCTCGCCCTTGGCGTGCACGAGGTCGGTGGGGGTCCCTTCCCAGGCCACCCGTGCGACGTAGGACCCGTGGCTCGCGGCCGCGGCGGTGGTGGACCGGGCGCCGACCGCCGCGTGCGGCACCGCGGCGCCGCCGTCGGACACGGCGGAGGCGGCCAGCAGAGCGGCCACCGCGGCGCCGACCCAGCGGGAGGACCGGAGCGGGCGGCGGGGCCGGTGGTTCCGGGGGCCCGCCGGGGAGCCGTCGGCGGTGGGGAAACCGGTGGGGAAACCGGTGGGGGAACCGGCGGAGTGCCCGTCGGCGGGCCCGGCGGGACGCGCCGCCGTCACCGGCGGGACCGGACCGCCCTGCGCCGGCACCCGGTTCCCGGGCGCCCGGGTCGATTGTGTCGACGGCGTCGACGGGGCAGTCCTGGGTGGCTGAGGATCGCCGGACTGTCCGACATGTCCGGAGTGTCCGTCCCGGTCGGACGTCTCGGCCGGTTCGGTCCGTCCGACGTGGTCGGACACTTCGGACACCTCGGGCGGCGGGACCGGCCGGTCCGGCCCGGGGCGGTCGACCGGCACTCCCTGCCGAGGTCCCGCGGCCACCGTGACGGCCGCCCCCGGCACCGGTACCCGCGCTTCCGGTACCCGCGCTCCCGGCACTCGTACCCCCGGCACTCGTACCCCCGGAAGCAGCAGCGCCGGATCGTCGGCGAGCACTCCCCGGTGCAACTCCCGGAGCTCGGCCCCGGGTTCGATGCCCAGCTGGTCGACCAGCACCCGCCGCCCGTTCTGGAAGGCCTCCAGTGCCTCGGCCCGCCGCCCGCTGCGGTGCAGCGCGAGCATCAGATGCGCCCGCAGCCGCTCGTCGAAGGGGTGCGCCCCGGTCAGCGCGGCGAGTTCGCCCAGCAGGCCGGCGTGCCGCCCGAGCCCGAGCCGTACCTCGATGTGCTGGTGCTGGGCCCGGACCCGGGCGCTCTCCAGCAGGTCGAGCTCGGACCGCAGGACGGCGCTGTCCGGGACGTCGACCAGGGGTTCGCCCCGCCACAGCCCCAGGGCACGGCCCAGCAGGGGCTCCGCGGCGCCCGGGTCACCGTCGTCGACCAGGGTCCGCGCCCGTTCGCACAGCTCCTGGAAGGTGCGGACGTCCAGCTCGCCGTCGCCCAGTTCGACGGCGTACCCGCCGCTGCGGGTCACCACCCGTCCGCCGGCCTCGGGCCCCAGGGCCCGTCTCAGCCGCATCACATAGCTGGGCAGCGCCGCCCGGCTGCGGGACGACACGGCGGTGTCCCACACCGCCCCGGCCAGCTGGTCGCCGGTCACCGTCCGTCCGGCCCGCACCAGCAGCAGGGCCAGCGCGGCGCGCAGCCGCGGTCCGCCCACGGTGATCTCGCCGTCCGGGCCGTAGACCCGTAACGGACCCAGTACCTCGAACCGCACGCCCGCCCCCCGACAGCGTCGCCCCCCGCCCGAACGGTCGGATGCTACCAGTCTGCGAGCGGAATGCGATCGGACTGCTACGCCCTGTCCAACAGCGTTGTGCCGTGTCCGGGACCACCCGCCGCTCCGGCCGGCGGTCCAGGCGCGCACACCGACACCAGACACAGGTCCTGGCGCGCCGCGCCGGGGACCGGGGAGGGGAACCCATGAGGAAGACCGGCGTCAGGTCGAGGACGGCCGCCGTTCTGCTCGCGGTGGGGATCGCGGCCGGAGGTGTGGCCACGGCCGCGCCGGCGAGCGCGCGCACCACCGCCTGCAACATCATCAACATCGGACAGCCCGGAAACGTCTACTGGCACGGCCAGTACGCCGGGCAGGTCGAGCAGCAGTACGACAACTGCGGTCACGTACTGGCGCACTGGCAGTGGGCGGGGGCCTTCCAGGCGGCCAACCCGGGTGCCTACGTCTACGTCGGCCTGAGGTCGCCGTACGGCTACAGCAACCAGTGGGGCCCGTACAGCGTGAACAGCAAGGACGTGACCGTGGGCTGGGTCGACATCCACGCCGTCGACCCGGACGCCTGGATCGCGATGGCTTCGGTCAACGGGTGCAACTGGGCCTACGGCAGCGAGCACTGGTACGGCGGCGCCGACTGGGCCGGGCCGGTCAACTCCAGCTGCTGACCCCGACGGGTGCGGCTCCCGGCGCCCCTCGGCCGGGGCCGCACCCCCGCAGGCTCCGGAACCGCCCCACCGGTTCCGGGGCCGCACCCGGCTGTGACGGGGGTCGGCCGGGTGCGGCCGCGGGTCCGGCGGCCACGGTGGGCTCCTTGGTGGGCCCGGCCGGCCGGACTACCGGACCGGACGGTGGGGGAGACTGGCGGAATGAACCAGTTGCAGCAGATCGTGGCACTCGCCGACGGTGTACTGGGCCGGGACGTGGTCGGGATCTACCTCCACGGGTCCGCCGTGCTGGGCGGCCTCCGGCCGGCCAGCGACCTGGACGTGCTGCTGGTCTCCGAACGGTCGCCGGTGGAGCGGGAGCGGGCGGCCCTGCTCGAGGGCCTGCTCCGGATCTCCGGCACCGGAGCCGCGGGGGGAATCGCAGAGGGGACTGCGGACGGGGACGGTGACGCGGCCGCGGCCGGCGCGCGGCCGGTCGAGCTCGCACTGGTCGTGCGGTCCGACGTCCGGCCCTGGCGCTACCCGCCGGTCTGCGACTTCCTGTACGGCGAGTGGCTGCGCGCGGACTACGAGGCCGGAGCGGTCCCCCGGCCGGAGCCGATGCCCGACCTGGCGCTGCTGATCACGATGGTCCTGGCCGGCGACCGGCCGCTCGCCGGTCCGCCCCCGGCCCGGGTCCTCGACCCCGTGCCGCACGCCGACCTGGTCCGGGCGAGCCTGGCGGGCCTCCCCGGCCTGCTCGACGACCTGGAGCAGGACACCCGGAACGTGCTGCTCACCCTCGCCCGGATCTGGAGCACCCTCGCCACCGGCCGGATCGACTCGAAGGACACCGCCGCCGACTGGGCCCTCGCCCGGCTCCCGTCCGAGCACCGAGCCGTGCTGGCCCACGCCAGGAGGCTCTACCTCGACCGCCGCTACTCCGAGGAGAGCTGGAGCGCGGAACTGCGGTCGCGGGTGCGCCCGCACGCGGACCGGGTGCTCGCCGAGATCGACCGGCTGAGCCCCGGGAGCGGCCCGCACCGGGGCCTGCCCGCACCCGCCGTGGCGGCCCGCCCCGTCGCTGCCGATCGCCCGGCCGTCCCGGCCCGCCCCGTCGCTGCCGATCGCCCCGCCGTCAACGGGAGCTGAACGTCGCGGCCGTGGTGGCGGCCCGGGCGGCGGCCGTGCGGTGGAGGAAGTCCTCCACCGTCGCCGTGAAGGCGGCCGGGTCGTCCAGCCACGGGTAGTGGCCGCCCCCGGGCTGGACGGCGAGCGTCACGTCCGGGAACAGCGCGGCCGCGGCGGTGGCGGAAGCCGCGGTGGGCCACAGGTCGAGTTCGCCGGCCAGCAGCAGGACGGGGCAGGGCAGGGCACCCAGTCGCCGCCGGAGCCGCTCGGTGTCGGGGGTGTAGCCGGCGTAGTAGTTCTCGCTGACGGCCAGTGAGCGCTGGGCCGGGTCGGCGGCGGCATGGGCCCGCGCGGCGTCGTCCCAGCGGCCGTACATCAGGGGTTCGAAGGCCAATCGGTGCGGGGCGGCCTCGGCGAAGCTCCGGGCCGACTTCACCTTCCGGTAGGCGGCCACCGCCCCGGCGTGCCAGGGCTCGGCGGCGCGGGCGGCGATCACCCGCTCCGCGTCGAGGTCGGAGGCCGCCCCGACGGCGGCGAAGGACGGGGTGACCAGGACCAGCCCGGTCAGCCGGTCGGGGTGCGCGGCGGCGTACAGGAGGGCGAGGCTGCCCCCGGCGGAGTGGCCCAGCAGGTCGACGCGGTCCAGGCGGAGGTGGCGGCGCAGCGCCTCGACGTCCTCGACCAGGCGGTCGACGCGGAAGGTGCCCGGGTCGGCCGGGGTCGCGGAGGCGCCGGTGCCGCGGGTGTCGGGCAGGATCAGGGTACGGGTCGCGGCGAGGCCGCCGAGATCGCCGAGATAGGCGGCGGCACGGCCGGGCCCGCCGGGCAGGACCAGCAGCGGCGGGCCGTCGCCGACCGTGCGGAAGGCGAGCTCGGTGCCGTCGTACGAGGTGAAGGTCTCCATGCCGAACAGCCTGCGGGGCGGTCGGTCGGTGCGGCTATCGTTCAGTCACGGCTTAATGATCGGAAGGGGGCGGCGGTCGTGGCGGTGGAGATCCGGCTGTCGGCGGCGGAGGTGGCCCGGGTGCGGCTCGCGGTGTCGCCGCTGGCCGAGACGGTGCTCGGGGTGCGGGCGGCGCTCGGCGCGGGCGGTCACCAGGTCCACCTGCCGTGGCTGCGGGAGGCCCGTCCGGCGCTCGCGGCCGAGCCCGAACTGCCCCTGCTGCGAACCCTGCTGGAGGGCTGTCTGCCCGCCTTCCTGTTCCCGCTGCCGGACGGGCGGGTGCCTGCCTTCGCCACCGAACTGGCGGGCCTGCGGGCGGTCGACCCCGGCTATGTCGCCGCCGAGTGCGCCGCTGCGCTGGGGCCGGCCCGGGCGGCCCGCGAGCTGCCGGAGGCGGCCGAACTGCTGGCCCGGGCCGCCGACGCGCTGGACCGCTGCCACTCCCGGCTGGTGGCTCCGCACTGGGGGCGGATGCGGGCGGTGCTGGAGGCGGACCTCGGTCGGCGGGCGGTGGCGCTGGTGGACGCCGGGGTGGAGGGCCTGTTCGCCGAGCTGCACTCCGACGTGGTGTGGCGGGAGGGCGAGTTGCTGGTGGGCGGCCGTCGCAGGACCGCCGCTCCGTGGACGGTCGCGGGCGGCGGGCACGGCCTGGTGCTGATGCCGTCGGTGTTCGCCTGGCCGGACGTGCTCGTCGACCACTCGCCGCGCGCCGCCGCCTCGATCCGCTATCCGGCGACCGGTGTCGGACTGCTGTGGGAGCGGCCCCGGCCCTCCTCGGACGGGCTGGCCGCCGTCCTCGGCCGCACCCGGGCCGCCCTGCTGGACGCGCTCGCCGAACCGCTGTCCACCCCCGAGCTCGCCGACCGGCTCGGCGTCAGCCCGAGCGCCGTCTCGCAGCACCTGGGCGCCCTGCGCGGCGCGGGCCTGGTGAGCACCCGCCGCACCGGCCGCACCGCCCTCCATCTGCGTACCGGCACCGGCACCGCGCTCAACGGCGGTGCGGTGGAGCCCTCCTGAGCTGCCGTCCGGTCCCGGGGCCGAACCCCCGCCGGCTTCCGCTCCGCCCGGTGGATTGAGTACGGGTACTCAGGCGCGGGTGCGGCCGGGGCGGCAGGATCGGCGGCATGATCAGTCCTCAGCACGGGAGCACGGGCCGACGGCGGATACGGGACACGGCCGGGGTGACGGCGGGATGATCTGGGGACCGCGCGGTCCGGTGCGCCTGCCGGACGGGATGTTCGGACCAGGACCAGGACCGGGACCGGGACCGGGACCGGCGTCGGGGTCGGGCCTCGGGCGTCGGAGGGGCGTCCGGACGGCGGGACCGCGGCGCGACGCACCGCCGGTGCCTGTGGTGTGGGCGCCCGTGGTGCGCGAGGCCGCGGCCGGGCCGCCGTTCGCGGTGCTCGTGGTGGAGGTCGGCCGGCGACTGCACCCGGCCTTCGTCGAGGCGGCGCCGGCGAGCGGCTTCGCGCCGGCGGCGGGAGAGCCGCCGGACACGGACGCGGTGGTCGAGACGTGCGAGGGCGTGCCGGTACGCCTGCGCCTGGCCGGCGGCGAGGTCTGGGAGCCGGTCTCCGAGGTCCCGGTGTCGGCGGGGTGGCTGTCGGCGGCCGCCGGGAGGCAGACGGTGGTGGTGATCGTGGTGCCGCCGGGAACCTGGCCGATCGGCCTCTCCGACCCCGACCTCTCCGACCCCGACCTCGCCGACCCGGGCTCCGGCCGGGCGGCCCGGGCCCTCGCCCGGAGCCCGGAAGCCGCCCGCGCCGCGGGTCCGGTCCTCCACGGCACCGCCACCCTCGCCCCGGCCACGGCCGGGCCCGGGTAGGGCCGCCGCCGCTCCGCACAGCACGTGTGCGGAGCGGCGGCGAACGGTGCTCACTCGTCGTGGTGCCGGGTGGTCGGCTTGTCGGCGGCACGGCGGCGGTCGCCGAGCGCCGTGAGGGCGGAGATGAGGGCGCCGGCGAACGAGGCGATCTCGCCGGCGGCACTGACCAGGGTCAGCCAGGTGTCCATGAGGGGCTCCTCGTCGTTGCTGTGGGGCCGGCCGGCTCCGCTCCTGTGCGCTCCTCAAGAATCGGGTGCGTTCGGCGGAGAAGAACGAAGTGCGGACGTGCTGCGCACGGACCGGGCACAATGGCGGGCAACGGGGGCCGGTGACCGGAGTGTTCGTCGACTGTTGCTGATCCGGGTGCGTCGTTCTGCGGACACCTGCGGGAGCGGTCGGTGGACCGGGACGTGAGGGGCGGGATTCGGGTTGGCGGGGTTCGACAGGTCCAGATGGCCGCGCGACGGGGCGGTTCGCGCCCTCCTGGAGCACCTCGACGAACTGCATCGGACCGCGGGGCGGCCCTCGCTGGCCGAGATGGCGCAGGGCACCGCGATGAGCAGGAGCATGCTCTGGCCGTTCTTCACCGGCGTCCGGCTGATCAACGAGGGCAGTCTGAACCGGCTGGTCGTGCACCTGGACGGTGATGTGGCGAGGGCGGAACGGCTGCGGAAGAAGGCGGCCGCCGAGTGGGACGACCGTCCCGACCCGGCGCCGGTCGGTCCGGCCGAGCGGGCACAGGCCCCGAACCGGCCGCTGCACCTCTTCAAGGCAGGCTGCGCCGTCGGTGATGCGACAACGCTTCAGCAGGACGCGCCCGACCGGTTCGAGGAGTTCCTGGGGTCGCTGCGGATCCTCGGCCTCGACGACGCCGAGGTCGAACCGCTGCACGAGATCAGGGCCGGGCTGGAAGAGGCGCGGTCCGTCGCGGCCGGCCGGGCCGTCATGGTGGCCTACGGAGGGCTTCTGCCGGAGGTGATCGGGCTGGTCGAGGAACGCTCGACCGGTGAGGAGTTCCGTTGGTTCCGGCTGGGCAAGCTGCTGCAGTCGATCGCCCTCGTGGCTTCGCTCGCGTGGCCGGAGGATCCCGACATCGACGACGAGCGCACCGAACTCTTCTACCTGTCCGACATGATCGACATGCCCGAGGGGCTTCGCGCGCATCTGAAGAGCTACTGCAGGCTGAGGCTTCCCGCCACGGAACGGATGGAGCTCCTCGGGGAGGCCTACCGGCTGAAGCGGGCCGTCTGCGCGATCCTCTGAACCGGTCCGTTCCGTCGGCTGTCGCGACACGGCCGAGGCCGGTTGTCGGTGGTGGCTGCCATGATCGCCCGCATGAACGACGCCGCGAACACCGACGCCTCCGCCGTGACCTGGACCGCCGATCTGCCGACCACCGTCGAGCTGGTCCGTACCCTGCACGACCTCGACGACTGCTGGACGCGGGCGGACGTCGAGCGGCTGGTGGAGGCCCGGCCCGACTGGAAGATCCGCCGGGCGTTCACCGACATCCTCGTGGTCGGTCTGCAGGCCGAGCTGCGCTGGCCGGCCGGTGCCGAGCTCTTCCTCGGCACCACCGAGCCGAAGGCCGACACCTTCCGGCGGGCCTGGGTGCCGCTGCTGCAGTTCCGCCTGCCGACGCCGGCCGGTGAGCGCCACGCCGCGCTGCGCACGCTCTCCGAGGCGCTGCGCGCGGTCGGCGCGCCCACGCCCGTGCCGACGGCCGCCGACGGGTTCGGCCTGCGCTGGCAGTCCGCCGGGCGCACCATGCTGCTCCAGGCCAACGACCGCCGGGCCTGGATAGCGATCCAGCCCCATGTGCGGGAGGTCCGGCACGTCAGCCCCGAACTGCCCGCCATGGTAGCGGCGTTGGTCCCGCTGCTGCACGACGCGCCCGGCGGGTACCTGCCGGTCGAGGCGGTCCGCCGAGCGGTCGCCGAACTGCCCGCGGCCGAGGGCGGGTTCGGCGACGGCTATGTCGACATCCGCACCCCCGACCCGTACTGCACACCGTCCTTCGCCCTGCGCGGCTACCTGCGCGGCGCCCCGGAGGGCACCTACGACGTGCTGGACCTGCACCGGTTCGAGCTCGGCCCGTCGACGCTGGAGCACCGCCGTGACGTGTTCGGCGAGATCTACCGGGCGGTCTGCGCCGTCCTCGGCGAGCCGACGTTCTTCGGCGGCGGCCCCGACGGGCCGGACGTCCGCTGGCGCGAGGCCGGCGAGCACGGCCGGCTGCTGCGGCTGCTCTGCGGGGGGCGGCGGGTCCGGCTGGAGACCGAACCGGCCGCGGCGTTCGAGGAGGAGGAGCACGGCACCTTCGAGTGGGGCGGCCCGTCCGGCGGCTCCGAGGGGCCGAGCGACTTCCCGCGGCTGCCGTACAGCTGGCAGCTGCACATGCCGGTCCAGGCCCCCGGCGGTACGGCCGACTACCTGCCGGGCGGGCGGCTCGCCCTGTCGCTGCCGCACCTGCGGGAGGGGCTGGAGTGCCTCCTGGCGGCGTGGATCGAGCAGCTGCCGGTGCAGCGGCCGGGCGAGAAGGCCATGTTCACGATAGCCGCGCCGCAGATCAGCGGCGGACTCTCGGTCACCTACAGCACCGTGAAGGGCGTGCTGCTGCGGGTCGGCCCGCGCCCCGGAGACCTGGACGAGGGCTCGGCCGCGATGACGGCGGACGGCTGGCAGGCCTCGGGCCGCCGCTTCAAGGCGGAGTGGCGGAACCCGACGGAGGAGACCGCCCGTGAGGTCGCCGCACTGATCACCACCGAACTCGCGGCCCGCGGCATCAGCGGCGACTCCGGCTTCGGCCTCGGCCCCGGCAGCATCACCGCCCGCCGCCCGGGCATCGGGCTCTCGCCCCAGCTGGCCGACCACGGGTTCCTCCGCGTCACGGGCCTGGGGCTGGAGACCTCCTGAGGCGAGGTGAGGCCCGGGGCGCCGCGGAGCCGGCCGGCAGTCCGCCACCGGCTCCGCACTCGCCGCGCCGAGACGTTTCCGAGGCCGGAACAGTTCCCTCCGTCCGTGGGCGATACATGACGCTTGAGCATCCGATGCACCGTTTCCCCCTGTGATACCGGTCACCTTCGTGCCGGTTCGGGTCCGATCGGCCTTCTCAGCCGGAACACCGGTCCGATATATCTCTGCCCGATCTTCAGTACGAGTCGGGGGAATTCTTTCGGTGTTGGCACTGCGTCGTTGCCTTGCGCTGCTCATCTGCACGGTGCTCACTGTGCTCGCCGCCGCCAGCGGGGCGAGCGCCGTCGCACCGCCACCCGTCGTGGCCGCAGCCCCCGATCCGGGGGCACTGCCCAAGCAGGTCGGCTCCGACGCGGCCGGGCGGCCGAGCGAGGTACCGGCCGAGCTCACCGGTGCGGGCGCCGACGGCGGCCGCACCGGGCACGAGGCAGCCGCCGGTGAACTCGCCCCGGAGGGCCCGACCCCGACCCCCGCTGTTCCTGCCGCGGCCCCCGCGCCGGTGGCGCCGCCGAAGGCCGAGGTCGTGCCGGCCCCCGACGTCCCGGCCAAGCCCACCGAAGGATTCAACCCGGCCCGGAGCACCGAGGTCGTCGACAAGCGCGCCGAGCAGGAGCGCACCTTCCGCAACACCGACGGTACCTACACCACCCGGTACTACCCGGCCCCGGTCAACTTCCGTCGGTCCGACGGGTCCTGGGTGGCCATCGACACCACCCTGCTGCCCACCGGCACGGCCTCCCTCGGTCGCGCCGCCCCCACCCAGGACGGCTGGACCACCACCTCCGGCGAACAGCGGCTCGACTTCGCGCTGACCGCCGACCACGACCCGCTGGTCCGACTGAGCCTCGGCGACGGGCTCTCGGTCGGCTACGCCCTCCAGGGCGCCGCCGCCGTGCCGGGCACCGCGGAGGGCAGCACGATCACCTACCCCGGTGCCGTCCCGCACGCGGACGTCACGTTCCGTGCCGGCAGCGACTCCTTCAAGGAGACGCTGGTGCTCAAGAACGCCGACGCCCCCACCGAGTGGGTCTTCCCGCTGCGCCTCCAGGGGCTGAACGCCGCCCTCGACCCGAACGGCGCCCTGCAGTTCACCGACGCCGCGGGCACCGTCCGCGGCCGGATGCCGGCCGGCTGGATGGAGGACTCCCACCAGGCCCCCGACTCCGGCGGGCAGGGCGTCGTCTCCAGCGGCGTGACGTACGAGCTGGTACCGGTCGGCGACGGCGTGGCGCTCAAGGTGAAGCTCGACCAGGACTGGCTGCGCGCGCCCGAGCGGGTCTTCCCCGTCATCGTGGATCCCTCGGTCTCCCGGGTGAAGGCGGTCGAGAGCACCTACGTGCTCTCCCCGAACAACGCGGACTTCTCCTCCGACACCCTCCTCAAGGTCGGCACCTACAACGGTGGCGGAAACCGGGCGGCGGCCTTCCTGAAGTTCAACGGCCTGGAGAACACGCTGCGCAACGCCACCGTGCTCAGCGCCAAGCTCGCGCTCTACAACAGCTGGTCCTACTCCTGCAACGCCCGGCCGGTGACCGTCCACCCGGTGACCTCCAACTGGTCGCAGGGTTCGGTCCGCACGTGGCCCGGCCCGTCGATCGGCGGCGCCCTGGTGTCGAAGAGCTTCGCCCACGGCTGGCACGCCGAGGGCAGCAGCACCTGGGCCTGCGCCCCCGACTGGGAGACCATCGACCTCGGGGAGGAGGGCAAGAACCTCGTCAACCGCTGGACGCACGGCTGGCAGGCCAACTACGGGCTCGCCGTCAAGGCCGACGACTGGGACTCCTACGGCTGGAAGAAGTTCGCCAGCGAGAACGACGGCCCGGGCGCGCCCAGCCTCGACATCACCTGGTCCAAGTACGGCGCCGACTACGACCTGTACGGCTGGGTCCAGCCGGTCACCGCCACCCAGGAAGGCATCTTCCGCATCCGGGCCTGGAACCGCGGCCAGGACACCTGGACGCCGTCCAGCAACTACAAGATGTCGTACCTGCTCTTCGACGAGTGGGGCAACAACATCACCAACTACGGGACGAACATCGCCTGGACCTCCGTCTCGGCCGACACCCCGACCCACGCCGGCAACATCTTCGACGCGCACATCCGCACGCTGCCCCAGGGGACGTACACCATCGCCTGGACGATGGACGACTTCGGGCACAGCAACTTCTACGCGGACACCGGCATACCCCCGCTGACCATCCGGTTCTCCTCGGTCAACATCCCTCCCGTGCTGACCGGCATGGCCCCGCTCTCGCACTCCGTGGTCCGCCACCTCCAGCCGACGCTCACCGCCGAGGGCACCGACGCCGACCACGCCCCGCGTTCCACCGTCGACTACCGCTTCACCGTCTGCCGGGTGGAGGGACAGAAGAACGACGTCGGCTGCCAGCAGTCCGCCTGGCAGCCCTCCGGTGCCTTCGTGGTGCCCGACGGATGGCTGAAGTGGAACGAGCAGTACGCCTGGTACGCCGAGGTCGGTGACGGCGCGGCGGCCAGCCCGACCTCCCAGCCCGCCTTCTTCCGCACCGTCGTCCCGCAGCCGACCCAGTACACCACCGCGGCCGACGCCGGCCGCGACATCAACGCGGCGGCGGGCAACTACGCCACCGCCGCCACCGACGCGACGCTGCCCACCGTCGGTCCCGAGCTGTCCGTCACCCGCAGCTACAACTCCCTGGACCCGCGTACCGACGGGGCCTTCGGCGCCGGCTGGACCAGCCGCTGGGACATGCGGATCGATGTCGAGGCCAGCAGCTGGCTCTCCTTGCCCGGGAACGTGCTGCTCACCGCCTCCAACGGCTCGCGCGCCAGGTTCGCCTGGGACGCCGCCGCGAAGGCCTACGTCGCGGGCCCCGGACAGGCCGCCGAACTGCGCAAGCAGGACGGCGGCGGCTGGACGCTGACCGACCGGACCGGCAGCGTGCACACCTTCGACGCCGCCGGTCGCCTGGTCCGCACGGCCGACGCCGCCGGGCACGCCCAGGAGATCTCCTACACCGCCGGTCGACTCGCCCGTGCCAAGGACGTGCTGTCCGGGCGGGCCCTCGACTTCACCTGGACCGGCGGCCACATCACCTCGGTGACGGCCTCCGGCGCCACCGGCAGCTGGACGTACGTCTACACCGGCGACCGTCTCACCAAGGTCTGCCCGCCCGGTGTGGCCACCACCGCCACCACCGGGTGCACCGGCTACGAATACGCCGACGGTTCGCGCTACCGCTCCGCCGTCCTGGACGCCGGACCGGTCGGCTACTGGAGGCTCGGCGCGGCCGACGGCACCGGCATCGCCAACGAGGCCCAGATCGCCGACCGGGCCCCGGCCCGAGCCTCCGACGTGACCTTCGACCCGCTCGGAGCACCCGGCAGCACCGGTGACGGCTCCACCGTCTTCCCCGGCCGGGCCGGCTCCTTCGTCGAGTTGCCGAGGAAGACCGTCAGCGCCTCGACCTCCCGGTCGGTCGAGCTCTGGTTCCGCACCTCCGCGCCCGGCGTGATCCTCTCCTACGCCAACAAGGAGATGGGCCAGTCGCCCTGGCACTACACCCCCGCGCTCTACGTCGACGCCAACGGCAGGCTGCGGGCCGAGTTCTGGCAGGGCGGGCCGAGTCCGATCACCTCCACCGCCCCGGTCACCGACAACACCTGGCACCACGTGGTGCTTTCCTCGGCCGTGACCACCCAGGCGCTGTTCCTCGACGGACGCCAGGTCGGCACGCTGGCCGGCACCGTCGACCACCTCGACCAGGAGCTCACCTACCTCGGCAACGGCTACACCCCCGGCTGGCCGGATGCGCCCGCGCAGACCGCCTTCACCGGTCAGATCGACGAAGTCGCCTTCTACGAATACCCGGTGACCGAACAGGTCGCGGCGGCGCACGCCGCGCTGCGCACCCCGGCCGCCCAGCTCACCAAGGTGACACTGCCCTCCGGCCGGACCACCGCCCGGATCGGCTACAACGCCGCGACCGAGCGCGTCGCCACCGTCACCGACGGGGCGGGCAGCACCTGGAAGGTCTCCGAGCCCGCGTACACCGGCGGCTCGTTCCTCTACAGCAACGCCGTGAAGGCCTCCGACCCGGCCGGTTACTGGCGGCTGGGCGAGCGTGAGGGCGCCGTCGCCGCCGGCGAGGTCGGCACCGGCACGGCGGGCAGCTACAGCAGCGGCGTCGGCCTCCGGGCCCCGGGCGTCTTCTCGCCCGCCGACGACACCGCGGTGCGTTTCTCGGGTGGTGCGCAGTCGCAGGTGGAGGTGCCGGAGGGGGTGTTGCACGGTTCGAAGGACGTGGCCGTGGAGTTGTGGTTCAGCACGCAGAAGCCGGGTGTGCTGGTGGGTGACCAGTCGTTGACGATGGAGGGTGCGCCGGGTGCGGGGGTGGACTGGGCGCCGATTCTGTATGTGGGTTCGGACAACAGGTTGTACGGGCACTTCTACGGTGGTGACGGGATCGTCAGTGCCGGTGCGGTGACCGATGGTGGTTGGCACCATGTGGTCCTGTCGGCGGAGGGGGCGAGGCACTCGCTCTATCTGGACGGTGCGCTGGTCGGTGTGTCGACGTCGGGTGCGGTGGACCACCAGCGCAATGTGCACACCTATCTGGGGGCGGGGTTCGCGAAGGGCTGGGCCGCGGCGCCGGCGGATGTCAGCCGTTTCACGGGCAGCATCGACGAGGCCGCGATCTACCAGCACCCCCTGAGCGCGGCCGACGTGGTCGCGCACTACCGCGCGCGCAGTGCCCAGGTCACCGGCCAGGGGATCGGCTACCGCGGCGCGGTGGCCGCCGACTCGCCGGCCGGCTTCTGGCGGCTCGACGAGGCCGCCGGTCCCCGCGCCGCGAGCGAGGTCGCGGCCACCCGGGGCGACGGCACGTACGGCTCCGGTGCGCAGCCCGGCGGCCCTGGCGTGTTCGGCCCCGGGGACGGTACGGCGGTGCGTTTCTCGGGTGGTGCGCAGTCGCAGGTGGAGGTGCCGGAGGGGGTGTTGCACGGTTCGAAGGACGTGGCCGTGGAGTTGTGGTTCAGCACGCAGAAGCCGGGTGTGCTGGTGGGTGACCAGTCGTTGACGATGGAGGGTGCGCCGGGTGCGGGGGTGGACTGGGCGCCGATTCTGTATGTGGGTTCGGACAACAGGTTGTACGGGCACTTCTACGGTGGTGACGGGATCGTCAGTGCCGGTGCGGTGACCGATGGTGGTTGGCACCATGTGGTCCTGTCGGCGGAGGGGGCGAGGCACTCGCTCTATCTGGACGGTGCGCTGGTCGGTGTGTCGACGTCGGGTGCGGTGGACCACCAGCGCAATGTGCACACCTATCTGGGGGCGGGGTTCGCGAAGGGCTGGGCCGCGGCGCCGGCGGATGTCAGCCGTTTCACGGGCAGCATCGACGAGGCCGCGATCTACCAGCACCCCCTGAGCGCCGATCGCGTCGCCGCCCACTACCAGGCGCGCTCGCTCTCCGCCGCGACCATGCTCGCCTCCCGGGTGACCGTCACCGACCCGGCCGGCGCAACTGCCACCGACGTCTACGACGCCCAGCGCGGCCTGCGCCTCATCTCGCGCACCGACACCACCGGCGCCACCACCACCTACGGATACGACACCGGCGGCTACCTGCACACCGTCACCGACCCCAACGGCCACAGCACCATCACCGGCCAGGACGCCCGCGGCAACACCGTCTCCCGGACGACCTGCCGTGACCTCGACTCCTGCTGGACCGGCTACACCACCTACTACCTCAACAAGGACAACGACAAGGACCCCCGCAACGACAAGCCGATCGAGACCCGCGACCCCCGCTCCACCGGCCCCGCGGACAACCGCTACCGGACGGCCATCGGCTACACGGCGCTCGGCCTGCCGGAAACCACGACCCTGCCCGACGGCCGGGTCTCCCGGACGACCTACACCACCGGCACCGAGCCCGCCACCGGTGGCGGCCTCACCCCGGCCGGCCTGGTGGCGAGCGAGGTGAGCCCCTCCGGCGCCACCACCGGCTACGCCTACTTCGCCTCCGGCGACCTCGCCGGCAGCACGGCCCCGTCCGGCCTGCGCACCGGCTACACCTACGACGCCATGGGTCGGCGCATCACCGAGACCCAGTACTCGGATGCCCAGCCGGGCGGAGTGACCACCACCTTCGACCACGACGCGCTGTCCCGGGTCGTCACCGAGACCGGCGTCCGCACCACCGACGCCGTCTCCGGCACCGCCCACCAGCTGCGCATCACCCGGACCTTCGACGAGGACGGCCGCCTGCTGACCGTGACCGGAGCGGACCTGCTGGGCGGTGACCGGCCGCGCACCACCAGCACCGGCTACGACGCGGCGGGCCGCCCGGCCACGACCACCGATGCCGAGGGAGGAGTGACCAAGTACGGCTACGACGCACTCGGCCGCACCACCTCGGTGACCGATCCGCTCGGCCAGGTCACCCGCTCGACCTACACCGCCCGGGGCCAACTGGCCACCACGGTGGCCGAGGGATGGAACGGTGACGGAAAGGCCGCCCGCGACCTCACCACCGAGTCGCGCGCCTACGACCCCGCCGGGCGGCTCGCTTCGGTGACCGACGCCATGGGCGCCACCACCGCCTACACCTACTACGACGACGGCCTGCCGGCCACCGTCACCGCCCGGTCCGTCACCCGGTCCGACGGCACCACGCACCCGGTCGTGCTGGAGAGCGCCGAGTACGACGGCGCCGGACACCTCGTCAGGCAGGTGACCGCCGGTGGCCGCACGACCGTGCACACCGTCGACGCCGCCGGGCGGACCGTCACCACGGTGGCCGACCCCGGCGGTCTGGACCGCACCGTCAGCTACGGCTACGACGCCGACGACCACGTGACCTCGGCGACGGCCAAGGCCGGCGCCACCGTGAATCAGCTCGCCACCTCCGCGTACGACGCCGCCGGCCGGCTGGTCCGGACCGAGTCGTCCTCCAGCGCGGGCGGACCGACCGCCGTCACCACACACACGTACGACCAGCGCGGCCTGCTGCTCACCAGCACCTCGCCGAACGGCAACGGTCCCGGCGCTGACCCGGCCGCGTACACGACCGCCTACCGGTACGACGAACTCGGCCGACTCGTCACGGAGCTGCAGCCCGCGGTCTCCGCGGAAAGCGGCGGACAGCCCGCGACCGTCGTCCGTCCGACCACGGTGACCGGCTACAACACCTTCGGTGACAAGGTCTCCGGCACCGACCCGCTCGGCCGCACCACTGCCCTGACGGTCGACCGGCTGGGCCGGGTCACCGAGAGCCGGCTCCCCGGCTACACCCCGCCGGGCGGAACGGTGCTCAACCCGGTCGCCCGAACCGAGTACGACGCGCTGTCCCGGGTCACCGCCTCCGTCGACCCGGCCGGGCGCCGGACCATCTTTGGCTACGACCGGTTCGGGCACCAGCTCCAGCGCACCGACCCCAACTCCGCCGGTGGCCTCCAGCCGCCCGTCGACGACAACCCGCCCGTCTGGAAGGCGACCTGGACGCCCACCGGTCTCCAGCTCTCCGCCACCGACCCGACCGGCGCCCGCACCGAGTCCACCTACGACGAGCTCGGCCGCCGGCTGACCGGCACCGTGGTCGAGCGAAAGCCCACCCTGCTGAACCTCACCACCCGCTACGGCTGGGACGACGCCGGCAACCAGACCGTGGTCACCAGCCCCGGGGGCAGCATCAGCACGGCCACCTACAACGCCGCCGGCCAGCCCACCAGCGGCACCGACGCGGCGGGCCGGGTCACCCGCACCGAGTACGACGCGCTCGGACGCGTCACCCGCACCGTCGCACCGCTCGGCGAGTCCGTGGTGACCGGCTACGACGCGCTCGGCAACGCCGTCCGCAGCTCCGACGTCGACCCGGCGGGCACCGTCCTGCGCACCCGGCAGAGCGGCTACGACCTCGAAGGCCGGATGACCAGCACCACCAGCCCGGCCACCGGCGCGACGGCCACCCTCGGCTACGACGCCGGGGGCCGGCTGGTCCGCCAGGTGGAGCCGGTGGCGACGGGTCAGACGATCACGACCACCTACGGCTACGACGCCGCCGACCACCGCACCCGCTTCACCGACGGCAAGGGCAACACCACCACCTACACCTACACGCCCTGGGACCTTCCCGAGTCGACCGTCGAGCCCGCCACCGCTGCCCACCCGGCGGCCGCCGACCGCACCTGGACCACCGTCTACGACATCGCCGGGCGGGCCGTCCGCGCCACCGAGCCCGGTGGGATCGTCCGCACCAGCACCTACGACCCGATGGGCAGGCTGACCGGGGAGACCGGCACAGGGGGCGAGGCCGCCACCGAGGCCAGGACCATCCAGTACGACAAGGCCGGGCGGACGGTGCTCACCAACGGCAACGGCATCAGCTCGCAGGACTACTCCTACAACGACCGAGGTCAGCTGATCGAGGCCCGGATCTCCGGCGTCGACCAGTCCTGGGGCTACGACAAGGACGGCCGGCTCACCGACCGCTGGGACAGCAGGACCGGCTGGGCGGCCTTCGGCTACAAGGCGGACGGCCAGTTGGCCTGGTCCTCCGACCAGTTGAGCGGCGCCCAGCTCTGGTACGGCTACGACGGCGACGGCCGTCGCAGCATCCAGTACTACGCGACGAAGAACCCCGCCGACCCGGCCGCCGAGTTCCGGGCCACCTCGGGCCGCTACCTGAGCTACGACCCGCTCGGCCGTCTCGCCGCCGACCGTGTCGTCCAGGAGGGCAACGGCTATCCGACGATCACCGGCACCGCTTACGAGTACGACCTCGACGACCGGCTGACCCGCCGTACCGAGAGCGCCACGGGCACCACTCCGGCGGCCGACAACCGCTACGGCTACGACCAGGCCGGCCGGTTGACCTCCTGGACCAACGGCCCCTCCAGCACCGGGTACACCTGGGACGCGGCCGGTAACCGCACCGGGAACGGGACGGCGACGGCCGTCTACGACGAGCGCAACCGACTGCTCTCCGACGGCACCAGTACCTACCGCTACACCGCGCGCGGCACCCTCGCCGCGACGACCACGGCCGGCACCGACCTCACCCGGACGTACGACGCCTTCGACCGCCTGGTCGGCGAGGGCCAGACCACCTACCAGTACGACGGCCTGGACCGCGTCGTCCGCCGCGGCACCGCCGTCTTCTCCTACGACGGAGGCACCAACAACCTCATCTCCGACGGCACCTGGCGCTACGGCCGCGACAGCGACGGCACCCTGGTGACCGCCGCCGACGCCGCCGGCCCCCGGCGGGTGCGCACCGACCGGCACACCGACGTGACGGCCACGCTCGACGTGACGGGCACCGCGATCGGCTCCAGCACCACCTACGATCCCTTCGGCAAGCCGCTGGCGCGGACCGGGACCGGCACCAGCCTCGGCTACCAGAGCGGGTGGACCGACCCGGCGAGTGGCGAGGTCAACATGCACGCCCGCTGGTACCTGCCGGGCACCGGGGGCTTCGCCAGCCGCGACTCCTGGGACCTCGACCCCAGCGACGGCTCCGCCCAGGCCAACCGCTACGGCTATGCCAACGGGGACCCGCTGGACGGCACCGACCCCACCGGCCACCTCTGCGTCACCCCGGCCCCCAACATGGCCTGCATCACGGTCTTCCCCGACATCAGCCTCGGCGGCGTCGACAAGGCCATCACCGGCGGCAGCAAGTTCGTCGTCAAGCAGGGCGGCAAGAACGGTGGCAAGGCCCTGAAGTTCGGCGGCCGGCTGCTGGGCCCCATCGGCCGGATCATCTCGATCATCTCCGACGCCGAGCCGCTCGGCGACGACTCCTGCACCGGCCGCTACGGCATGAGCTGCGCCGACTACTTCGGTCGGCCCACGACGGTGGACCGCACCGACGACCGAAACGAGCGGCGCTGCCAGCGCCAGTGGTGGCGCCAGGAGTGCGGCGGCGACGGCGTGCCGCCCACCACGACACCGACCGGCACCGGTACCGGGGCAGGCGGTGGTGGCGGTGGTGGTGGTGGCGGCGGTGGTGGCGGTGGCACCTGCATCAGCTGCAAGCGGGTCGTCCTGCCACGCGCTCCCGAGCCCCGGCCCATCCCCGACCGGCCCGCCCCGCTGCCGGACTGGAAGGCCCCGGACTTCGCCCAGTTGCTGATGAACCTCACCGCCGTCTACCTGGCCGACGAGCTCACCCGCCTGCTCGGCCTCGACCCGACCCACTTCGCGCCCACCGAGCAGGACCGGACCGCCCTGTGGCCCGTCCCCGACTCGGTGCCGGGCGGAAAGAACAAGGGCCGCACCCGTGAGGACGACAAGTGCGACGACGGACCGGGCACCAGCGAGACCGGGCACGCCGTCTTCATGCCGCGCCAGCGCTACTACGACAACCACCTCCAGCGCTCCGAGTGCCGGGCCACCCGGGTGTTCGCGATGCTGGACGGGTCGGACTACTGCAAGGGCCGCAACTGCCCCGGCGTCAACACCAACGGCTCCACCCGGCCGCCCGGCATGACCGAGATCGAGGCCGAGCCGGGGAACCCGAAGGCGGCCAACGGACACCTGATCCCGGCGGCCGCCAAGGGCTCGGGCATCGACCTGCGCAACCTGGTGGCGATCTACGAGAAGACCAACACGCCGTACCTGAGCAGCGGCGTCGAACGGGACATCGTCCAGGCCATCAAGAAGGGCAAGCACGTCGCCGTGTCGGTGGAACCCACCTACCGCAGCGCCAACACCGGGGTGGTGGAGTCGCTTGAATACAATTACTTCATCCTGGAGGACAAGGTCTTCAAGCACTGCGTGATCACCCAGACCCCGACCGGTGGCAGCACCAAGGGGACGAGCAACTGCCCCAAGACGTAGGGGCGGCGACAGGAGTCGACAGATGGACGAGCACCTCACCCGGCTGTACGCCGTCCTCGGCCCGGCCTCCGGGCCGGGCGCCGCGGCCGAGGACTGGCAGCGCCTGGAGGCCGAGCTGGGCGTGGACCTGCCGGCCGACCTCAAGGTCCTCACCGACCGTTACGCGCCGGTGCGGCTGAACGGGGCCGTCCATCTGTCGAACCCCTCCACGGAGGTCAACGGACTCGGCCACTACATCCGCGAGACCGTCGAGGTGTACCGGGACTGCGAGTTCACCGAGGAGAACTTCCCCGGATTCGCCGAACCGCTGGGCTTCGGCGGCCCCGACGGCCTGATCCCGATCACCGGCACCCCGCACGGCGAGCACGTCTTCCTGCACCGGGACCGGGCGGCCGGCGCCTGGTCGGTGGTGGTCTACGTCGGCGCCGACGACGAGTTCTACCGGTACCCGATGAGCTTCGCCGAATGGCTCCGCCGCTACCTGGACGGCGAGTCCGTGGCCGGCCCGAACAGCGAGCAGGTCGTCCCCGGTCCGGTCCGCATCGAGGATCTCCCCGCCGGGCCCGGCGCCACGCCCACCGAGCGCCTGGGGCCGCCGCGTTGACGGCTGGGCTAGGGTGACGGGCATGCCGGACACCGCGTTGCTCGTCGTCGATCTGCAGAGCGCCCTGCTGGTCGGGGCCCACGACGTGGAGGGCTGTCTCGCCCGCGTCGCCGCACTGGCCGGGCGCGCCCGCGCGGCCGGTGCGCCGGTGGTCTACCTGCGCCAACGGGTGGACCACCCGGATGTGCCGGCCGACCTGCTGGAGGTCCATCCGGCGGTGGCCCCGCACCCGGGCGACACCGTGCTGGAGAAGGACAGCGCCGACTCCTTCCTGGGCACCTCCCTCGACGAGCTCCTGCGCGGGCGGGGCGTCCGGCGGGTGGTCCTCACCGGCTACGCCACCGAGTACTGCGTCGACTCCACCGGCCGCAGCGCACTCTCGCACGGCTACGACCTGGTCCTCGCCGCCGACGGCCACACCACGCCCACCCGCCCCGCCGACAGCCCGCTGCCCGCCGCCGCCCAGGTCGTGGTCCACCACAACGCGCTCTTCGCGACGATCCTCTACGCCGGGCGCACGGTCCGGGTCCTTCCGGCGGCGGAGATCGACTTCACGACCCGGTAGCCACGGCCGGGCCACCCGGGCCACCCGGGCCGGGCCGGTGCCGGGTGCCGATCACCACGGCCCGCGAGCGCCGGGGGACTGCCCCCGTCACCGGCCGGTGCGACGGGACGCCGCCGCGGCCGGGTCGCCCCGGCCGCGGCGGCTCCGTCCCTCCCGGGGGACGGCGGGTCAGGAGTGCGCGAGGCAGTGCTTGAGCTCGTCGAGCGGGTAGAAGTAACTGCCCTTGGCGACCGGGCGGCAGGAGGACTTGAAGGCCGTCTCCTTCTCGTTGTAGAGCATGCGCACCAGGTAGGCGGCCGGGCGGCCGTCGGCGGGAGTGTCGGCGAACAGGTCCCACTGGATGTTCGCGCCCATCGGCGCGACCTCGGCGCCGCGCCACGGGTTGTTCCGGTAGGTGTACGGCTCGTCCGGGTCGGCCTGCTCGGTGCTGCCGGGGAGGCCCAGCAGCACGGCGAGCGGCTCGATCTCCTCGGCGTGGGTGAACCGCAGCACCGCGCCGTCACCGCTGGTGCCCGCGGCCCTGGCCCCGGCCCGGGCCAGCAGGTCGTCCAGCAGGACACCGGCCATCCGGTAGGTGATGGTGCGTCCGCTGAAGGCCGGTCCCGACTGGTAGAACTCCTCGGCGTCGTCCAGGTAGGCGAGCCGGCGGGCGTCGTCCTGGGTCAGGAACGGCGTCAGGTCGACGCCCGGCGCCTCCACGCTCAGGTCCGGCGCCGCACTGTAGAGCGCGTGCAGGGAACGGGCGAAGGCGATCTGCTCCTCGGTGGACATCGCCCCGGCGAAGCCCGCGCGGAACAGTCGCCCGACCGCGTGCCGGGCCGCCCGGGCGGTGCCCGGCTGCTGCTCGACGCCGGAGAGGACCGCGGCGAGGTCAGGGTCGCTCGCCAGGTACGCCTGGTAGTCCGCGTTCTGCGGCTGCTTGTGGAAGTACAGCAGGTTCTTGTCGGTGACGGGAGCCTTGATCGTGCCCGCCAGCGCCGGGTCCCCGGCCGTCAGGCCGGCGGTGAAGGCACCGGCGCTCGCCACCGCGCGGGCCACGCCCGAGGTCTCCACCACGACCGGCCGCCGGTCGGCCGCGATCGACCGGAACAGCGACGGCAGCCGCTGCTCCATCCGCAGCGCCGTCTGCCGCTGCTCGTCGGCGCCGCGGGCGGAGAGGTTGCCGAAGCCGAGCGTCGAGGCCGCCGTCAGCAGTGTCCGCACCTGCGGGGCCAGCCGCGCGCCGAGGTCGGTCAGGGCGCCCTGCTGCTGCGCCCGGTCGAGCACGGCGAGCACCGCCTCGCCGTCCTCGCCGTCGGACATGGCGCGGGAGCCGTGGCGGGCCACGTTCTCGGTGAAGACCGGGGCGAAGCCCTTCGGCACCTTCTGGTAGTGCCCGGGCCGGCCCTGCGGCTCGTACGGAGCCTTGGTGCCGTAGAGGTCGCGGTCGACCCGCGAGAGGCCGGACCGGTCGTGCGCGGCGGCGGTGCCCGCGGTGAACAGCACTCCGGCGGCCAGGGAGGCGGTCATGGAGACGGCCACGGCGACGGACAGGGGGGCGGTGCGCTTCACGGCGACCCTTCGGGTGGATGTCGGGTGGGTTCCGGGACCGCCGGTCGGCAGGTCCGGACCGCCGCACGGTGCCACGCCCCCGGGAAGTGCGGTCGACGCCCCGTCATGGTCCCGGTGAAGGAAGCCTGAACGCCGGACGGCGCGGCCGGCGCCGGGAGCCGCGGCGGTGCGGCCGGCCGGAACGTGCCGCCGATCCTCGGATTCGCCTCCGCACGCGTCGCGTCGATGGGATCATGTCGCTCCCGACCCAGGCCCGCCGTACCCGTGAGGACCGTTGATGAAGCCGCTGTCCGCCGCCGACCCGCGCGAGGTCGGACCGTACCGTCTGCTCGCCCGCCTGGGCGGCGGCGGAATGGGGCGGGTCTTCCTCGGCCGCTCGCCCGGCGGGCTGACCGTCGCGGTGAAGCTGGTCCGCCCCGAACTGGCCGAGGACGCGCGGTTCCGGCGGCGGTTCGCCCAGGAGATCGAGGCCGCCCGGCGCGTCGGCGGGTTCTACACCGCCCAGGTGGTGGACGCCGACGCCGAGGCCGACCCGCCGTGGATGGTCACCTCCTACATCCCCGGCCCCTCGCTGGGGGAGGTGGTGGCCCGGCACGGCGCGCTGCCCGTCGCGACGGTCGCCGTGCTCGGCGCCGGCCTGGCGGAGGGGCTGGCCGCGATCCACGCCCGCTCCCTGGTGCACCGGGACCTCAAACCCGGCAACGTCGTGCTCGCCGAGGACGGCCCGCGCGTGATCGACTTCGGGATCGCCCGCGCCCTGGACGCCACTTCCGGCCTCACCGGTACCACCGTGATCGGCACCCCCGGCTTCATGTCCCCCGAGCAGATCCTCCGGAACCCGGCCACCCCGGCGAGCGACGTGTTCAGCCTGGGCGCGGTGCTCGCCCACGCGGCCACCGGCCGCCCGCCGTTCGGTGAGGGTCCGACCGAGGCCGTCGTTTACCACGTCGTCCACGAGGAGCCCGACCTCGAGGGCCTGCCGCCGGCCCTCGCACCGCTGGTCCGGGCCTGCCTGGCCAAGGACCCGGAGCAGCGCCCCGGCGTGGCCGAGGTGCTGACCCGCTGCGCCGCTGCCTCCGCCGCGCCCGCCACCGTCTGGCTGCCGCCGGACGTGACCGCGATGATCGTCGAACAGGTGCGCCGCACGTCCGAGTTGACCACCGCCGTGCTCCCCCCTGGGCCGACCCTGGTGGATCCGCGGGAACCGGCCGGGGAACCGTCCGCCCCCGCGCCGGTCCTGGCTCCGCTCGCGGCCCGGGTGGGCGAGCTGAAGGCCGGCTACGCGACGGTCACGCTGCCCTGGATACCCGGCGAGACCGGGGGGATGAAGCGCACCGTCGTCGTCCGCTGGCTCAAGCAGGTCGGGGACACGGTCGAGAAGGGCGACCCGCTGCTGGAGGTCGCCTCGGGCCGGGGCGACGTCGTCGTCACCGCCCCGCACGGCGGCATGCTCTACGCCGTCCACCGCCGGGCCGGGACGACCGCCCGCACCGGCTCGGTGATCGCCGGCATCGGCTCCCCGACGGCCACCCTGCCGAGGCCCCGCGCGGTGCGCCACGCGCTGACCGCGCTGCGCCGCACCGCGTACACCCTCGGCGTGCTGCTCGTCCTGGGGCTGATCGCCGGGTCCGTCGCCGTGTTCAGCCCGCTGTTCGAGGACGAGGTGACCGCGGCCCGGCCCGGTGACTGCGTGGGCAAGGAGATCCTCAAGCGGGGCGATCGGCTCGACGTCGACCGGCCGAAGTGGCTCACCGCGCCCTGCGGCCTGCTGTCGGTGCGCGGTCCCGTGCGGGACGAGCCGGGCGACCAGTACTTCACCGTGCTCGCCCGGTTGGACGCGCCCGCGACCGCCACCTGTGAGCAGGTCGTCCCGGACTGGGCCACCGGTACCGGGAAGCTCTCGCAGGACTTCGGCGCCGTGGTGCTCTGCCTGCGCGAGCGCTGAACCCGGCGGTCCGCGTTCCGGCCCGCGTTCCCGTCCGCCGCCTTCCCACCCGCCCCGCGTTCCGCTCCGCGTTCCGGCTGCGGCACGTCCGCTTCCGTTCCTGCTGCGGAGCGGCCGGGCGGCGTCCTACGGTGAAGGGGTCCGACCCGTTCCCGGCGGCGGCCTCCCGCGCCGGGGCGGCCCACCCCACGCGGACACGGGAGCGAGGTGCGATGCGCCGATCGCGGGGGCGCGCGGAGCAGCCGCGGCGGGTTCGCCCCGCCCCGGCGGTGGTGCACCGCGCCGTCCGGGTCACCGCCGCGGCCTGCGCCGGGTTCTACCTCTTCCGCTACGGCCTGGACCGCCCGGTGGCGGCCACCTACGCGCTGTTCGCGGCCGTCGCCCTCGGGGTGCTGGCCCGGGTCGAGGGCGCCGCGCGGACCCGGGCCCGGACGATCCTGTGGACGCTGCCGTGCGCCTGGGCGCTGGTCTGCCTCGGCACCGTCCTGGCGGTGCACTCCTGGGCGGCCGCCCTGGGCATGGTGGCGGTCGGCTTCGCGGTGTCCTACGGCTCGGTCGGCGGTCCCCGGATGGTGGGACTGGCCAACGGCCTCCAGCTCCTCTACATCCTCCCGTGCTTCCCGCCCTACGCCCCCGACACCCTGTCGCAGCGGCTGCTCGGCGTGACGGCCGGGATGCTGCTGCTCGCCGCCGCCGAACGGCTGCTGTGGCCGGAGCCGGCACCGCCGGACTACCGGGGCAGGCTGTCGCGCGCGGCCCTCGCCCTGGCGGAGCTGGCGGACCTCGCCGCCGACGCCTGCGCGGGCCGGGCGGCGCCCCCCGGTGCCGTCACCGCGGCCGCCGACCGGGCCCGCGCGGGCCTGGACGACCTGAGGTTCAGCCGGGTCCCGGTGATGGAGCGCCCCGCCGGGGCCGGCGCCGTGGACCGCGCCCTCACCCACTGCGCCGCCGCCCTCCGGTACACCGGCCCGCAACTCCTGCGGATCCTCCGGCTCGCCCGGCCGTACCCCGGCGCGGCCCGGCTGACCGCCGTCACCGCGCAGGCGCTGCGCGCGGCCGCCGCGGGGTTGCCGCGGGCGGGCCCGGTCCCGGACACCGGCGTCGTCGAGCGCGAGCTCGCCGCCTTCGACACCGCCCGCACCGCCGTGCCGGACAGCACCGTCGTGCCGGACAGCACCGATGACGCCGGTCACGCCGGTCATGTCGGTGGCACCGACCACGCCGCCGGCACCGGGTACGCCGATCGCACCGACCGTGTCCGGCCCGCGCTCGGCACCGCCGCCCTGGACTCCGCCGAGGGTGCCCGCTTCGTCGTCCGGGCGGTGCGGGTCGGCCGGCGCGCACCGCTGCCGCCCGACGAGACGCCCGCGGACCAGCGGCCCGGACCGTTCTGGTACGCCTACGACCCGGCCCCGCTGCTGTGGTGGCGCCGGTTCCGCGCCAACCTCACCCCGCGCTCGGTCGCCTTCCGCAACGCCCTGCGCACCGCGGGCGCCCTGGGCGCGGCCCGGCTGCTGGCCGGGGGCCTGGACCTGTCGCACGGCTTCTGGGTGCTGCTCGCCACGCTCACCCTGATGCGCACCAGCGCCGCCGACACCCGGACGACCCTGCGCCCCGCACTGGTCGGGACGGCCCTTGGCGCCGCGGCGACGGCCGCCGTGCTGCTGGTGGTGGGGGAGCACCCGCTGGTCTACGCCCTCGCGCTGCCGCCGGTGATGCTGATCGCCTTCAGCGCCGGACCGGCGCTCGGGCCGGCCTGGGGCCAGGGACTGTTCACCCTGGTGGTCGCCCTCGTCTTCACCCAGCTGGCGCCCGCGAGCTGGCGGCTGGCGGAGGCGCGGGTGGTCAACGTCGCCACCGGCGCGGCGATCGGCCTCCTCGCCGGGCTCTGCGCCTGGCCGCGGGGCGGCGCCCAGGACCTGCGCCGACGCACCGCCGGTCTGCTGGAGGAGAGCGCGGACGCGGTGCGCGAGACGGTCGCCGTACTGACCGGCACCGGCCGCCCGGGCGGGGCGCTGCGCCGGGCCCGCCGCTCCACCCTGCTCACCGAGGCGATGTACGCCCAGTACCGCTGCGAACGGCACGACCCGGCCGCGGACGGCCCCAACTGGCAGGCGGCCGTCCTGGCCGGGCAGCACGCCGTCCGGGGCGCCGAACCGCTGCTGGCCCGGATCCCGCCCGGGACGGCGGTGCCCCACCGGGGCGGGGCGCGGGCGCTGCTGCGCCACGCGGACGACGTCGTGGCGGCGTTCCGCCGCCAGGCGGCGGCGCTGCGGGCCCGCGAGCCGGCGGGCGCCGCACAGCCCGCCGTGGCCCGGGCGCGAGCCGCGCTGGTGGCCGAACTCGACGGCACGCCCGGGCCCGGGGCCGACGGACGGGTGTCGCTGCACGCGGTGGACGTGGCGGTGTGGCTCGCGGGGCTGCTCGACGACCTCCAGCAGATCCACGAGCCCGGCTGAGCGGGACTCTGCGCATTCCTACAATCCCCCGGCGGTGGCGGTGGCCTAGGGTTCCGGTCGAAAGCTCCTCGTGACGACGTGGCGCGGCACCGTCGCCCCCCACGGAGTCGGGGACGCCCGGAACGGCGTCCCCGGTCCGGCGCCGGTGCCCTGTGCCGCCGCGTTGTCGCCGCCGCTTCCCCGGCGCACCTGTGAGCGTCCTCCGGCCGGAGGACGCCGCGCGTGAGAGGGAAGAGGATCACGTATGACCGGCAAGAAGTTCCGCCGCGCGGCTGCCGTCCTGGGCCTGCTGGCCCTGCCCGTCGCGGTGGCCGCGCCGGCCGCCGCGGCGGCTCCGTCGAAGGCCGCCGCCCCGTCCGGCCCCGGCTACCGGGTCACCTGTTCGAGCAGCCATTTCTACTGGTGCGACCAGGTCTCCTCCACCGGCACCGTGGCGGACCTGAAGATCCTCAACAATTCGGAGACCGGGGGCCACGACGTGGCCTACATCGACTTCCACACCAACCACTGCGGCCAGAACCTCTGGATCCTGACGTCCAACGGCAGCGGCGGTTGGAACTGGGAAGGAGTGGTCGCGGACACGAACGTCTGGGCGGACAGGTGCGACATCCCCACCCAGATCAGGTCCGACGCCGGCGTCCTGATCAAGCTCGCCGTCTACAACTACGACACCGGCGCGTACATGTACACCAACGCGCACTGATCCGGAACGCTTCGGCGGCCCCCGGGCACGCGGGCACGGGACGAGGAGTCCCGCGCTCCGGCCCGGGGGCCGCTGTCATTGCTGCGGGAGCCCGCGCGGACGGGGCCCGATGGACGGAAGGTTCGGCCGGGGCCGGACTTGTGCGAACGAGTCATTCCGATGAGCCGGTCCGATGGTCAAGGAAGAACAAAGTTCAGGGGCCACCGAAATACTCCTGAAATAGAACAGAAATATGATCAACTCGATCGTGTTCGGTTCCGTCCGATGAAATGACCGATTCGTCGAGCCGTGGTGGACCGGCCGCGTACGGGTCGTCCGCCGGGAGTGCGCCGGGGGCTTTCGGGTACGGAGCGAAGCCGGCTCCCGGTCGGGCGCCGAACCGATCGCCTTCGGATCGTCCCAGCCCGGCGGCCGGTCGACGGCTGTCCCCCGGGCGGAGCGCGGTCGTCGCAGGGGGAGCGTTCGCGTACCTCCGTCCGCCGGACGGTGGCCGGGGAACGGAGGCCGGCCGGACCGGGTGGCGCGCGGCGGCGCGCCCTCCGTCGGAAATGCGACCGAGCGCGAGCCGGGGGCATTGCGCGCGGTCCCCGGCCCGAACATGCGCTGTTGCGGAGAATTCGTGGCGGCTCCACTATTCGGAGGGCCTCACCGCGATACCGGATTCCGACCGCCGGGGCCGCTCCCGATCCGCACGAACCAGGACGACCGCGATTTCCCCCGGGCCGGCCCGGTCTCCGCATTCACCGCCCCGCCGTCACCGGGGCGTCACGCCGCACCGCGACTCCGTCCCTCCGCGCCGGGCACCACGGCCCGCCGGACGGCCGCGTCCCACCGGGTCCCACCGCGTCCGCCCCACCACGCTCTCCCGCCGTGCCCGCGGCACGCCGTGCTCCGCCGCGCACCGTACGACGCCCTGTCCGTGCCACCCGCCCCGTCCGTGCCACCCGCACCGCCCGCCCGTTCCGGCTCCGCCACCAGGAGGAGGGTTCCGTTGGACAACCGCTACGAGGCCTACGCCTACGCCGACCCGCTGTTCTACGACTCGCCCCGGCGCTGGGGAGCGCAGGAGGAGTTCGCCGCCGTGACCCGGCCGCTGCCCGAGGGCTGGGAGCGCGGGGACCTGGAGATGTGGGCCGTGGTGCGTCCGGCGGGCGTGCGGATCCCGGACCAGGGCTGGAAGATCCACGTCTCCGCGTGCCTCGGCACCGCGGAGGAGGTGCTCGAGACCGTCCACTCCTTCTGTCTGCGGGAGCGCGTCACCTTCAAGTTCCTGCGCGGACTGCCCATCCTCCAGGTGCAGAACTCCAAGTACGCGCCCCGCGGCTCCAGCGGGAAGTTCTGCACCCTCTACCCGGTCGACGACGCCGAGCTGGAACGCTGTCTGGACGGGCTCGGCACGCTGCTGGCCGGTCACAAGGGCGCGTACATCCTCAGCGACCTGCGCTGGAAGGACGGGCCGCTGTACCTGAGGTACGGCGGGTTCGCCGAACGCTACTGCCGCAACGACGCCGGGGAACTCGTCCTGGCCCTGGCCGGACCGGACGGCCGGCTGGTGCCCGACGTGCGCGGGGCCGCGTTCTCGGTGCCGGCCTGGGCGCCGGTGCCGGAGTGCATCGCCGCGGCGGTCGCGGAGCGCGCGGCACCGCAGGAGACCGGACTCCCCTACACCGTCGAGCGGGTCCTGCACTTCTCCAACGCCGGCGGCGTCTACCTGGCCCGCGACGGGAAGGACGGGCCGCAGCTGGTGCTCAAGGAGGCCCGTCCGTTCGCCGGGCTGGACCAGCGCGGCGTCGACGCCGTGACCCGGCTGCGCAACGAGCACGCCGTCCTGGCCCGGCTGGCCGGCGTCCCCGGGGTGCCCCGGGAGCACGGGTTGCTGACGGCCTGGGAGCACGAGTTCCTGGTCCAGGAGTACGTCGCCGGGCAGTCCCTGAGCGAGTGGCTGACGGCCCGCTACCCGCTGATCCACCCCGACGCCGACGAGGAAGCCGTCGCCGAGTACACCCGCGACGCCCTGGCCGTGGTCGACCAGGTGGAGCGGGCGGTGGCCGGGATCCACGACCGCGGCGTCGTCTTCGGGGACCTCCACCCGCGCAACGTGATCGTCCGGCCGGACGGCGAGCTCTGCCTGATCGACTTCGAACTCGCCAGCACCGTCGACGACTTCCTGCGCCCCGCACTGGGAGCCGCCGGCTTCACCGCACCGCCCGGCCACACCGGGACGGGCGTGGACCGGTACGCGCTGGCGGCACTGCGACTGTGGCTCTTCTTCCCGCTGGTCCAGCTCACCGCCCTCGACGCCGACAAGGCGGGGCAGCTCGCGGACGCCGTCGACCGCCGCTTCCCGGTGCCGCCCGGCTACACCGACGACATCCGCCGCCTGCTCGGCCGCACCCCCGACGACGGGCGCACGCCCCGTCCGGAACTGTCCGAGGGCCGTGCCGAGACCCGCGCGCTGCTGGAGGCGCCGGTCGCCGACTGGCCGGCGATCCGCGACTCGCTCGCCGCCGGAATCGCCGCGGCCGCCACTCCCGAACGCTCCGACCGCCTCTTCCCGGGCGACATCGCCCAGTTCACCCAGGGTGGGCTCGGCCTGGCGCACGGCGCGGCCGGGGTGCTCTACGCCCTGCACAGCACCGGGGCCGAGGTCGACCCCGCGCACGTGCGGTGGCTGGCCGACGCCGCCCTCGAACGCCGCCCGGCACCCGGCCTGTACCACGGCGGCCACGGCGTCGCGTACGTCCTGGACCTGCTGGGGGAGCGCCGGCGGGCGTCGGAACTGCTGCACCGGCTCGGCGGGCACACCGCCGACGGCGATTCGGCCCCGGCACCGACGCTGGCCTCCGGCGGGCCCGGGATCGCCCTCGCCCTGCTGCACTTCGCCCGGGCCACCGGTGACGAGCGGCTGCTGGAGCAGGCCCTGAACGCGGCCGGTGCCGCCGCGGCCGCCTGGGAGAAGCACGGGGGCGGTGCGGCCGGACTGCTGGCCGGTGCCTCGGGAGCCGCGCTCGCGCTGGTCCGGCTGTACGAACACACCGGTGACCGCACCCTGCTCGACCGTGCCGAGGCCCTGCTCGAGCTCGACCTCGCCCGTTGCGTCGAGGTGAGCGACGGCACCCTCCAGGTGGTCGACCGGCGCCGGGTCCTGCCCTACGTCGAGACCGGCAGCGCCGGGATCGGGATCGCCCTCGCCGCGGTGCTCCGCCACCGGCCCGACAGTGCCGCAGCCGAACGGCAGGCGCTGATCCGCAGGGCCGCCGAACCGGAGTTCGTGATCCAGCCGGGCCTGTTCAACGGACGGGCCGGACTCCTCGGCTACCTCGCCCTGACCGGCGACCGCGCCGCCGAGGGCCCGGGGAACGGGGACGGCGGCGGGCTGCTCGACCGGCACCGGGCGCTGCTCGCGCTCCACCAGGTGCCCTACCGGGGCCGCCTCGCCTTCCCCGGCGACCAGCTGCTGCGGCTCTCCACGGACCTGGCGACCGGTTCGGCCGGGGTGCTGCTGGCCCTGGGCACGGCGCTCGCGGGCACCCCGTTCCTCCCGTTCACCGGACCGGCCGCCACCGCGCCCAGCTGACCGGGCCCCACCGACCGCACGTCCCGCCACCCGCCGAAGGGCCCGCCCGGCCCACCGGCACCCGCGAGCGCGCCGCCACGCGTGCGCGCCGCCACAGACCCCCGGCCGTCCGGCCGGGTGATCCACCGCGAAGTGAAGGAGACCATCATGGCGATCCTCGACCTCCAGACCATGGAGCTGCCCGAGACCGAGGCGGCCCCGATCGACGACACCCTCGCGAGCACCAGCTCGCTGAGCGTGCTGAACTGCGGCACCAGCACGGTCAGCACGCTCATCTGCCTCTGATCCACGCGGTCGCCCGAGGGGCGGCCCGTGCGGTCCGAGCGGCCAGGCCGGGGGGGGGGGGGGCCCCCCCCCCCCCCCCCCCCCCCCCCCCGGCGGGGGGGGGGGGCCGCCGCCCCCCCCCGCCCCCCCCCCCCCCCCCGCCCCCCCCCCGCCCCCCCCCCCCGGGGGGGGGGGGGGGGGGCGGGCGGGCCGCCGGGGGGGGGGGGGGGGCGCGCCCCCCCCCCCCCCCCCCCCGGCCCCCCGGGCCGCGGCGTTCGACGCCGCGGCCCTCTCTCCTGCCCCGCACCCTCTTCCTGCCCCGCCCTCTTCCTGCCCCGCACCTCGCCCCCTCGATCCGTGACCCGTCCAGCAGAGAGGTGCCCCGTGGCCGCCCAGCCCGCCGAGACCGAGGCCTCCCAGCCCGTCGAGACCGTCTCCGCCCGGCCCGCCGCGGCCGGGGTCGCCCCGCCCGTGGAGACCGCTTCCGCGACGGCTTCCGCGACTGCTTCCACGCCGTCGCCCGTCCGGCTGCGCCGTGAACTCGCCGTCCAGCCGGTCCGCCTCGCCGCCGCCCTGATCCTCGCGGTGGTGGCCACCGTCGCCGCCCTCGCGCTCCCGCTGCTGGTCCGCCGGATCGTCGGCGACTTCTCCGCCCACCGCTCGCTCGCTCCCGGGCTGCTGATGATGGCCGGCGCCGCCGTCGGCGGGGCGGCCGCCCAGGCCCTCTCCGGCTTCCAGCTCGCCAGGGTCGGCGAGGGCATGACCTACCGCCTGCGCACCGCGGTGATGGCCCACGCCCTGCGCCTGCCGCTGCTGGTGGTACGGGCCCGGGGGACGGGCGAGCTCGCCGCCCGCGTCACCTCCGACGCCCAACTCCTCGGCCAGGTGGTCGAAGTGGCGATGCAGCTCCCGCTCGCCGCGTTCGGGGTGCTGGCGACCCTGGCGGTGATGGTGTGGATCGACTGGGTGCTCACCGCCGTCACCGTGGCCGCCCTGGCCGGGCTGACCGCCCTGGTCCTGCTGATCATGCGCCGGATGCGGGCCAATGTCACCGGCCAGCAGGACGCGGTGGGCCAGATCGCCCAGCGCTTCACCGCCCACCTGGAGGCCCTCACCACCATCAAGGCCTGCCGCGCCGAACCGCTGGCCGACCGGGTGCTGGAGCAGGACGCCGAGAAGCTGCGCGTGGTCTCGCTGACCGGCGCCCGGCTCGGTGCCCTGGTACCGGCGGCGCTCACCCTCGGCAACCAGTTCGCCATGATCGCGGTGATCCTCACCGGCGGCGCGCGCATGGCGGCGGGCCACCTCCAGGTCGCGGAGTTCGCCGCCTTCCTGCTCTACCTGCTCCAGACCGTCCCGTCGGTGAACACCCTCGCCACCGGCTTCGGCCGGCTCCAGGCCGGACTCGCCGCCCGGGACCGCTGCAACGAACTGCTGATGCTGCCCCGGGAGGCGGACCCGGAGGACGAGGCCCGCCCCACCCCCACCCCGGTGCCCGACGCCCCGGCGGTGGTCTTCCGCGGCGTCTCCTACACCCACGCCGGGACCGGGCGCCCCGCCCTGGACTCCGCCTCCTTCAGCATCCCGCGCACCGGCCTGACCGCCGTCGTCGGCCCCTCGGGCGCGGGCAAGAGCACCGCGCTCTCCCTGGTCGGCCGCTTCGTGCGCCCCGGCGCCGGTTCGGTCAGCATCCTCGGCCACGACATCCGCACCTGGCCGCTGGGCTCACTGCGGGCCAGGATGGCCTACGTCGACCAGGAGTTCACCCTCCTGGAGGCCAGCGCCCGGGAGAACCTCCAGCTCGGCCGCACCGGCACCGCGGCCGACGGGGAACTCGCCCGGGCGCTGACCACCGTCGGCCTCGCCCAGGACGTCGACCGCCTCCCGCACGGCCTGGACACCGTCCTGGGCCGCGAGTTCGACCTGTCCGGCGGCCAGCGCCAGCGGATGGCGCTGGCCCGCGCCCTCCTCAGCGGCGCCGACATCGTCCTGCTCGACGAGCCCACCAGCCAGCTCGACGGCATCAACGAACTGCGTTTCCGCGAGATCGTCGACCGACTGGCCCGCCGCAGTGCCGTCGTGGTCGTCGCCCACCGGCTCTCCACGGTCCAGCACGCCGATCACGTGATCATGATGAACCGGGGCACCGTCGTCGACGCCGCCGACCATTCCACCCTCCTCGCCCGCTGCGCTCCCTACCGCGAACTCGTCGCCGCCCAGACCGGGCAGGCACCCGTCCCCCTCGACAACCCCTAGCCCGAGGGGCGCCGCTCACGAGCCGTCGTGCTGCTGCCGGACCCTTCACCCGCGGCCGGGCGGCCCAGCGGCAGCAGGTACTGGATCGGCTGGTCCAGGTCGTCGAGGGCCAGCAACTCGTGCGCGAGGTCGTCGAAGAGCCCGCCCAGCGGCGTGGTGCCGAGGCCGAACGCGGCGGCGGTGAGCAGCAGGTTCTGGGTGAGGTGCCCGGTCTCGACGAGGCCGAGGCGCAGCGCGCGCAGGCCGTAGCGCTGCCGCAGAGCGGCGAGGTCGAGGTGGACCGCCAGCACCGCGGGCGCCTCGTCGACCACCAGTGCCTGCGGGTCCGAGGCCGGTCGGGAGAGGTAGTAGGAGAGGGCCTTGAGCTGCTCCGGGTCGGGCGCCGGTCCGATCGGGCGCAGGCAGCGCAGCTCCGGGAGGCAGTGGTAGGTGCCGGCGGGCAGGCCCTCGACGGCGAGGGCGATCAGCCGGACCCGGACGGCGCGCATGCCGCCCGCGCTGGGGTAGGGGCGGTCGCCAGTGGGGCGGTTCGGTGCGCAGGCGGACCAGAGCAGGCCGCCCAGTTGCCCGGCCGTGAGCGGTCCGGCCAGCCGTCCCCGGGTGGACCGGCGGGTCAGCAGTGCGTCGGCCAGGGGGACGGCCGGCAGTGGGTCGGCGGGCAGCGGCAGGTCGCCGGGCGACGGGCGCGGCACGTCGGGGGGCGCCGCCTCCCGCAGTGCGGTGTCCTCGGGGCGCCCGATCTGGAACTTGCTGCGTTCCAGGTACTGGCGGTCCGGGGCGTCCGGGCCCTCGGGGAAGAAGCCGAACGGCGGGTCCGTCTCGAGGAGCGTCCGGCCGGCGAGCCGGCAGACCGCGCGTTCCTCGTCCGGTCCGACCCCGAGCCGGTTGAACAGCATGTGCAACTGTGAGGCCCACACCCGCAGGAGCCGCTGCTCGGAGTCCTGGGGCGCGACGGCCCGCATCCGGGCGGCGGCCGCCATGACGTGCGCCGACCAGTCGCCGAGCCAGGGCGCGGCCGTGCCGGTGCCGAGGGCCTCGCGCAGGGCCGCGGCGCGGCGGGCCAGGGTCTGCCGCTGCTGGGCGAACACCGTGTTCACCCTGCTGTGGACGGCGGCCCCGGGCAGTGGCCGGAACTCCGTCACCCAGCGCCAGGAGGCCGAGTGGTTCCGCAGCCAGCGGGCGGCGGCGAGCTCGTCCAGCCCCAGGGCCCGGGTGGTGGTGTGCGCCAGGTCCAGGGCGAGCGGCAGCCGGGCGGCGGGGGCCGGGCCGAGGGTGCGCAGGGCGAGGACCGCGGTGCGGGTGGAGCGGGTGAAGAGTTCCTCGGCGACCGGCAGCAGCGAGGGCCCGCCGTAGCGTTCCGTCTCCGGCTCATAGGGGACGGCGGTGACCTCCCCGTGCCGGGCCGCCCACGGACCGTCCGCCGGGCTGCGGAGCGAGGCGAGCCGGGCGAGTTCCTTCGCGAGGCCGTCCGCGCGTGCGGCCGTCCCCCGGAAGCGGATCCGCAGGTGCGGGCCGCCCTCGCCGTAGCGGATGAAGAACCAGTCGCTGTCGGCGGGACGGTCCATCAGCGGCGCGAGGTCCTCGGTGACGAAGGCGTCGGTCTCGCGGGCGGGCAGCGGCAGGGCCAGGTGCAGGCTCTGCCAGGGTGCGGCCGGCGGCAGTCGGTTCGTCATCGGGTCCTCTCCGGACGGTGGGCGGGTCGGGCAGGGGGCGGGTCGGGCGGGGGAGTCGGCCGGCCGAGTGGCGCGGTGGGTCGCGCGGTGCGGCGGATCAGGGGAACGGGTGCGGGTGCAGCGGCAGTTCGTCGTGCCGCAGCGGGCGCGGGGTGCGGCCGAGCCGGTACGGGACCTCCAGCAGGCGGGGCAGACCGAGGGTGCGCCGGTTGGCCTCGCCGAAGGTCATCGGGAGCGTCCCGGGGACGATCACCTTGGCGCAGTGCAGCCCGAGCCGGTCGCGCACACCGGGCTCGTCCTGACGGACCACCACGACCTCCAGGCCGTCCCCGGCGAGGCGCCGGACCGTCCGCCCCAGCAGCGCGGTCAGGTCGTCCACCGGTTCGGGCGCGCCGGGCCAGCGTTCCCGCCACGGCACCGGCGGCGGGCCGGCGAACAGGAAGTCCAGGCGGGGCTGCGCCTCGGGCAGGGTGTTGAGGCCGACGTGGTCGTCCAGCACGGCGACCAGCTCGGGCCGTTCCAGCATCGGGCGCAGACGTCGTCGGTCCCTGGCGCCGCCGTCGGTGGCCGGGCGGCGTGGCTCGTCCTGCACGTTGGTGACCACCTCGGCGACGGCGGAGCGGATCGCCGTGCGCGGGTCGTGGTGGGCTCCGGCGGCCAGGAAGGTCAGTGGGGCGTCGGGGTGGGTGCCCCGGTAGCGGCAGAGCGCGAGTACGGCCGGGACGCCGAGGTCGTTGGTGGCGTCGAGCAGGGTGAGCCGGTAGCCGAGCAGTTCGGCGCGGTCGGCGAGCGCGGCCGTCTCCGGGTCGTCGACGGGGACGGTGACGGCCGGCAGCGGGGTGCGGGCGTACCAGGCGAGCAGGAAGGCGTCCCGCTCGGCGATCTCGAACAGACCGTACAGTGCCGCCTCCTCGGGGCTGTTGCCCAGGCCGCAGCCGTTCGAGGACTCGTGCGCGATCCGGGGGCGGTCGCGGCCCGGCGGGTCCCAGTAGGCGAGGTGCTCGGGGACGGCGACCGGACGCTCGTGGGTGAGGGACCAGCCGTGCACCCAGTCGAGGACCAGCTCGGGGGTGAAGGGGACGGTGGTGCGGCCGGGGTGGTCGCCGGGGTCCGGCAGGCCGAGCCGGACCGGGTCGAGAACGCCCCCGGGGCCGCGTGCGGCGGCCAGCTGGGCGTAGGAGGCGCGCAGGGTGGTGCGGCGGCCGAGCGGACGCATGCCCGCGAGCCGCTCCACGGCCTCGAACAGGGCCACGCGTTCGCTGGACCGGAAGTCCGTGGACCGTCCGTAGCCGCCGTCCTCCTCGGCCCGGCCGTCGGTGACCAGGGCGCTGGTGAGGGCGAACGCCGAGTCCTCGGTGCGGTAGAGACGGCGGACCGGGCCGAAGCGCTCGTCGTGCAGTTCGGCGCGCAGCCGGTCGGCGGTGGTCCGGTCGTTGGCGCCGCGCAGCACGGTCGGGTCGGGGAGCGCGCGGGGCGTGCCGGGCAGGCGGGCGGCGTCGGGGGTGTCCTCGGGGAGCGGGTGGCAGACGGGGCAGCCGCCGACGGGGCGGACCCGGTGGGTGGACCAGGTGGCGCGGTCGCCGTGGACCAGGTGGACGGTGGCGTGGGTGGCGGCCCGGCCGTCGGTGGCTGCTTCGGTGCCGGTGCCGGTGCTGGTGCCTGTTTCGGTGCCGGTGCCTGTTTCGGCGGCGGTGCCGGGGTCTGTTGCGGCGTCGGAGTCGGCGAGGTCGGCGGCCAGGGCGAGCACCGCCTCGGAGAAGGCCGGGGTGCCGGTGCCGGCCAGCGCCAGGGCCGGGCTCTGCCACGGCACCCGGCCGCCGGCGCTGGCGAGCCGCTGGACCTCGGTGCAGCTCAGGCAGGCGGGCGCACCGGGGTGCAGGACGGGCCCGACGACCGTGAGCGCACCGTCCTCGCGTACCGGAACCAGCCGGACGGGGTGTGCCAGGGCGTGGCGGCTGAGCCGCTCGGCCAGGCCGAGCGTCCAGGCGGTGAGGTGGACGACCGCGGTGCCGCTCGTGGTCGCCAGGGCCTGTTCGGGGTCGAGAACGGGCGGATCGGTGGCGGTCACCGGGTGTCCGCCACGGGCACGAGGGCGGTGAAGCCGCAGCCCGCCAGGGCGTCGGCCGGTTGCCGGGCGGCGTTGGTACGGGGCTGCCAGGGGGTGGTGCGCAGTCCGGTCAGGCGGTGCAGCGCGGCCTGCAACTCCGTCTCGCGGTCGGCGAGTCCGGCGAGCCAGCGGCCGGTCCAGCCCTCGCCGACCCAGTCGGGGAGGGGCCGTCCGGCGGCGGCCGGAGGGGCGTCGGCGCCGCTGAACGCGGTGTGGTGGACGCGCCCCGGGCCGAGGTCGAGGGCCGCCAGCCGGGTGAGGGCGGCCAGCGCGGCGAGGGCGACCGCGTCGGGCGCGGTGGCCTCGACGGCCCGGCTCCCCTCGACGGTGGCGAGGAAGACGGACTCGGCGATCCGGCGGACGGTGGGGGCGGCGTGGCGGCCGAGGCGTCGGGCCAGGGCCGCCGTCCAGTACCGGGCCTGCGGGTGCTCGCGCCACCGCTCCCCGGGTACCGTCGCCGGCGCGGTGGCTGCCCGTGGGTCGGCGGGGCCGCCGGGGACGGCCAGTGCGGCGCGCCGCAGGGCCCGGCCGAGCGCCTGCGCGGGCCCGGCGCCGACCGCGACCCGGGGCGCGTTTCCGGCGGCCCCGGCCGTGCCCGGATCGGCGGCCGCCAGCCGGAGTTCGAGGGCGCGGACGGCACCCGTGAGCCGGGCGAGGTCGGTCCGGGGCGCTCCGGCCAGCAGCGGGCCGTCCGGTGTCCGGCTGGTCACCAGGGCGGTGGGCAGCTGAGGGAGGTCGCCGGGGGAGGGCGCGTCGATGACACCGAGCCGCGGGTCGCCGAGCGCGGCGACCCGGCGCAGGGCCCCCTCGAGGTCCTCGGGCGGTGCGGACGCCGGTCCGGGCCCCGCCGCCCACGGGCGGTGCTCGGCCCGCAACGGGCGGGCGTCGGCGACGAGGACGGCGGGGCGGCCGGCGAGCAGCCGGGGGTTGTCCGTGGGGTCGGCCGGGTCGGGCAGTCCGGCGACGGCGCAGAGCAGCCGCTGGGCCGTCGCGGCGGCGAGCAGCAGCGGGAGAGCCCTCGGGGTCGAACCGTCGGGCGCCCGCGCGGGGTCGGGGTGGCGTTCGGAGCCGGGGTGTCGCCCGGGGTCGGAGCCGTCCTCGGGGCCGGTGCGTCGCCCGGGGTCGGGGCCGTGCCCGGGGCCGGGGCGCAGCCGTTCGGTGAGCGCCGCGAGATCGGCGCGGGCGCGGGCCGCACCGGCGGGCGCGGTGACGAACCCGCCGTCCGCGCCGCACTGCAGTCCGACGGCCACCGGGGGCTCGGCCGCGACGACCAGCACCTGTCCGGCGGGCAGCGAGGGGTCGGCGACGACGGTCGGCTCCGCCCCGCCCCGGGTGAGGGCACGCGCCACCGCGCGGGCCGTCGCCTCCTGCGGGTCCCCCGCGAGGACCACGGGGTGGGCGGCGGCGATCGCCGCCACCGCGTCCCCGGGACGCTCGGCGACCGAGCCCGGCCAGGGCGGCGGTTCGGGCTCGTCGGACCGGTCGACCAGCAGGCCGTGCTCACGCAGGCGGGCGGTGACGGTGGCCAGTGCCGCCTCCAGCTTCGGGTGCCCGGCGGTGGGGTCCGGAGGGCCCGTCGCCGGTTCGGGGCTTGCCGTTGCCGTGCCCGGCCGCCGTGGATCCGTTTCGGCGGCGGGCGGACCGTCCGCCAGCCGCGCGGACAGGACCTCCCACAGCACCGGCAGCGCGCGGCTGCCCTCCAGGGTGAGGCTGGTACCGCGGCCGCGCAGGTGCAGACCCTCCCGCAGCGGCGTGACCGCCACGCCGGGGCGCAGCCGCGGGCGGCCGGCGGCCGGTTCCGCCGTCATGCCGCCCCCTCGGCCCTGGCGACCGCCGCGCCGAGGTGGTCCTGCCACCGGTGCCCGGTGAGCCCGGGCACGGCACGGACGACGAGGTGGGCGGCCAGGTAGCGTTCCACCGGCCGGACGTCGCAGATCGCGAAGAGCCGGTAGAGGGCGTTGGTGGTGGTCCGGTAGACGAGGTAGTGGGCGCGGCCGAAGGCGGTGCCGTCGGGGTCGCTGCGGGCCACCAGCCGGTGGAACTCGCTGTAGCGGGTCCGCAGTTCGAAGTCCCAGCGCTCGGCGACGGCGGGGTCGCCGAGGGCGGCGGCGCGGGCCCGGTACTCCTCGCTGCGGCCCGAGAGGTCCACCCCGGCCGCCAGCAGGAGCTCGGCCCGCCGCCAGGCCGAGGCCGACCAGTGCGCCCAGTCCCGTTCCCAGCTCCGGGCGTCCCCGGCCGCGACGCGGTGGACCAGTTCCGCGACCGCCGGTCGGCCGCGCTCCCAGTGCCGGTCGAAGGCGGCGCGCAGGCGCCCGTCCGGGTCCTCGTGGAGGAGGAAGTCCTCCAGGTGGGAGAGGAAGGAGTAGTGGCCGCCGACCAGTCCGTCCGGGTGGGTGCCCGCGTGCGCCGTCAGTGCCGTGACCACCAGCCGCACCCGGGCCTCCGCGGTGTCGCCCCGCTCGCCGAGGAAGGCGCAGGCCGACGTGACCGGGGCGAGTCCGGCACGCATCAACTCGTCCCGCAGCGAAGCCGGTTCGGCCCCGAGCAGGGCCCTGAGGTCGGCCGTGGCGGCCGGCTCGACGGGGGCGACCCGGACGGTGTTGTCCGGTACCAGCGGGCCGTACGGCGGGGCGATCAGTTCGGCCCGCCCAGCGACGGCGGCCTCGGCGAGCAGTTGCTCCGTCGTACGGTCGGCCACGGAGGGGTGCGCGGCGGCCCACGCCCGCAGCGCGTCGGCGGACTCCCGGGCCACGGCGGCCACTTGCCCGGCCGGTCCCTCCAGTCGCAGCCGCAGGTGCGGACCGAACCGCCAGTGGCGTTCCACGTGGGCGCGCAGCCCGTGTTCCGTCGCCCGGTGGGCCAGCGGCAGGACGGCCTCGCGCAGCGCGGGTGCCTTGACGGGCCGGTAGTGGTACAGGATCACGTCGGTCAGGGCCGTCCCGGAGGCGGCCTCGGCCGGCTGTCCGGCCGCCGGGCCGCCCACGGGCTCACTCCTGGGCTCGGTCATCGGTGAACTCCTCGGCGCCGCAGGGGCGGTGCGGTCACAGGGCGGGCAGGACGGGCAGGACTGGCAGAGCGGGCAGGTGGACAGTGGCGGCGGGCGCGGCGGCGGTCCGGGCCGGGCGGTAGGTCTCCACGACGAGCTCGACCGCCCGCGCCGGCTCGGTCTGCCCGCCGATCGGCGGCAGTGCCTCCTCGAGCAGGACGCCGTGCGGGTGGCGGGCGAGCCACCGGTCCAGGTGGCGCAGGTGGAGCGGGTTGCCGAGGTCCACCGGTTGGGGCTTGGGCGCCCGCAGCCGGTCGAGGAAGGCCTCCGCCGCCGGAGTGCCCTCGGTGGGCGGTGTCACGGGGTGCACGAAGAGTTGCTCGGGCAGGTCGAGGCGGGCGCGCCAGCGGGCGACGGCGGCGACCGGTACCCGCTCCGGTGCGGGGGAGCCGGAGGAACGCGGGGCATCGGCCGGGGTGGCGGCGAGGTCGGCCCGCAAGGCGTCGAGGACCTCGGCCGGGAGGTGCCAGCGGCGGCGGGCGAGCACGACGTGCCGGTAGCGCAGCCGGGGAGTGCGGACGACGGTGCCGCCGGGCGCGGCCAGGGAGGTACGGGGCAGCAGCGGTTCGAGGACGACGACGCCGTTCGGGTGGTCCGCGAGCAGGGGCGCCATTCGCTGCGGCAGGACGACCGGGGAGAGGAAGCCCAGGTAGAGCACGTCGAGGTACTCGCCGGTGGAGCGCAGCCGGAACCGGAGCTGGTCGCTGGCGACGTCGTGGACGAGATCGAGGTCGGCTTCGGAGAGGGCGGACCAACGCCGGTCGGGGCCGACCTCCTCGGCGAGCAGCAGCGGGTGCAGGTTGGCGTTGAAGCCGCCCACCGGCCGGATCTGGGCGGCGCGCGTGCCGGCGCCGAGCCCCGCGCGGATCTGCCGGGCGACCTCGCCCGCGGCCTGCGGCGCGGTCGCGTCGAGGAACCGGCTGGTGAAGCGGCCCCAGCCGCCGTACACGTGGTTGACGCACAACAGGCCCCCGGACGCCTCGCGTTGGACGAACCAGGAGTAGCTGAGCGGCCGGGTCGCCGTCCGGGCGGGCAGCCGGCCGGCCAGCGCGCGCACCCGGTCGGCGGGCAGGACGACCTCACCGTCCAGTTCGGGCAGGCCGGTGAACTCCCGTCGCAGGGCGGCGATGTCCCCGGGGACGGGGACGTCGGCCCAGGCGTCGCCGGTCCCGGCGCCGAACTCCCACGGCGCGGCGCAGACGCCGCCGGTGCCGTACCGGTCGACGAAGCGGTCCCGGGTGGCCAGTCTGGTCAGGTGGCCGTGGTCGAACAGCTCGGCCAGTGCGGTGAGTTCGGCGAGCACGGCCCGGTCGACGGCGCTCGGACGGGGTTGCGGCGGCGCGGCGGTGTGGACGTCCTCGCTGAGCACGGTGATCGGCACGGACCCGCCGGGGAGGGGCCGGCCGGCGTCGGCGAGCAGGTCGCGCCAGTCGGTGGCCAGGGCGGCGAGCGCCGCCGGCCGGGCTTCGGCGGGCGTGGTCGCGTAGGCGGCGGTGTCCTCGGCGAGCCTGCGCAGCGCGCGGGCGAGCGCGGCGTCCTCGGGCCAGGCGTCGAGCCATTCGGCGAGCCGCTCCAGCGGGTCGGGGTCCTGCGGGTCGACCGGTTCGGTGGGCACCAGCAGCCCGGCGTCGAGGAGTTGGTCGACGGAGCGCCGGACCGCCGGGTCGTCGGCGGGGCGGCCGAGGGCCGCGGCGAGCCGCGCGGAGAGCGGCCCCGGCGGTTCGGGGGTCCCGGTGAGGGAGGCGAGCAGTGCCAGGTGCGGCCGGGCGCCGACTTCCACGTCCTCCTCGCGCGTGGCGAGGTAGCGGCCGCCGAGGAACACCGGCCGGGTGCGCCGGTAGTGGGCACGGCCGCCGTCGACGCCGGCGGCGCTGGTCATCCGGTGCGGCAGGCAGCGGGCCCGCCGGGGTTCGTCGAGCAGGGCCTGGACCAGTGCTCCGACCAGGGTCCGGTTGACCCGGACGACCGCCCGCGGGGCCGCTTCGCCCGAGCCGGGGAGCGGTTCCTCCGGGGCCCAGCCGACCGCCGTGAACCAGGACAGCGGACTGGTCTTGCAGGTCGCCCGCAGCGCGTGGCGCAGCACGGCGGCCTCCTCCTTGCGGGCCCGGCCCGGCCGGTCCGCCTCCCGCTCCGAGGTGTGGACCACGGCGCGCAGCAGGTCGGCACTGCCCAGGGCGACGGCACGGCGGAACGCGGGCTCCCGGCAGAGTGCGGCCAATGCGGCCCGTTCCGCCGCGAGCGCCGACGGCACGGCCTGGGCGAGGCCGGCCAGCAGCCGGGTGCGGCGCTCGCGGAGCTCCAGCCACTCGGCGAGGCGGGGGACCCGGGCGGGCAGGTCCCCGAGCCGGGCGAGCTGTGCGGTGCGCGGCGCACGGCCGTTGTGCAGGTCCCTGCGCAGCGGCAGGACGACGCGCCGGTGGAACTCCTCGTCGTGGCCGTCCCGGCTGGCGTAGAGGTCGTCGCCGAGGGCGGACCGCAGGGCGGCGTCGGCGGTCTCCGTGTCGGTGAGCCGCGCCAGCAGGTCCCTGACGAGCGCGGACGCCGCGGACTGCGGGGCCCGGGCGAGCACGGTGCTGCGCACCAGCGCGTACGCCGCGGTGGAGGCGGTGGTGGAGGCCTCGGCGGGCGCGGCGGCCGGCGGCGCGGGCGCCGGAACGGCCCTGGCGGGGGCGCGGTTGGGCACTGCGGGCCACCTCCGGTGGCTGGGGATCGGGCGGGTGATCTCGTACCTCCGCGGGCGTCGGTCCGGGGACGCGCCCACGGGGGGACCCGGCGCGTTCCGCTGCGGAACGCGCCGGGTCCGGTGGTGACTCGTCACCGCTCAGCGTCCGGCCGCACCTTCGGCGACCGGGCGGTGCGGGTCCGCGCCGATCACCAGCGGGTGGCCGGCGGGTGGATGATGACGCTGGAGTTGGAGGACGACTGGCAGGAGGAGGAGGCCGGGTTGCTGGAGGCTCCGCCCTCCGGCAGGGCGATGCTGTCGCGGAGCGCGGTGACGGTCAGTTCGCCGAGGTCGAGGTCGAGGTCGAGACCGTCGAACGCGAGGGCGTCCTGCAGGTGGTCGGACATGCGGGTCTCCCGAGGAATATCGCTGAGGATCTGTCTGATCGGACGTCAGATCAGTTCCGTGGCTGACAGGTTGGGCTGAACGCAGGACGACGAGGCCTGACAGGAGCACGAGCCGTGGGACGCGCCGTTCTCCGGCAGTGCGACGGTGTCGCGCAGTGCCGTGACGGTCAGCTCGCTGAGGTCGAGGTCCTGGAGGTCGAGGCCGAAGTCGCTGGACATGTCGGACATGGCGGGCTCCCTGGAGGTGAAGGACGTACCGGGCGGAAGTGCGACCTGCGTGCTCCGGCGCACCTGAGTGCCCGGGCGGGTGGTGCCGCTGTGCCTGGTCCCCCGTGGGTGCCCGGCTCGGATCGATCACGGCCGGGTGCCACCGCGCAGCCGAGTCTAGGTCGCCCCGCGCGCCGCCGAGAGAGTGCCTCGACCACATTGGCCGGTAAGTCGTTCCGGTCGGAGGCGGGGCGGTGCGGGGGCCGGGGTGTCGTGATGCCCGGTTCGTCCGCATGCGTAGGCCCCGGTGGTGGTGGTGCCAGCCCGGTCCGCGCGGGCGCCGGTGACGCGGTCCGGCGGGGAGCGGTCCGTGCCGCATCGACGAAGAGGGCAGCTCGGCGCCCCCGGTGACCGCCGGCCGATCCTTCACCGCGTCGTCACTCCGGGTACCTCCCGGAGGCCCGGTGCGAGCGGTCCCTCGGCGGGGGAGTCGGGCCGGGGTCGCGTTCGGATTCGGCCAGCCGTTGCGGCCGTTGCGATCGGCTTGGAGCTGACTGATCGTCAAACACCGTGATCGGAGGGACTTGTGGGCCTACCGGTGGCGAGCTGTCCGGGCTTCGTATTCGGTCGGCCCGAGTGCGGCCGGGCCCAGGACGGTGAGGGGGCGTCGCGCGGCGCCGGGTCGTCTCCCGTTCCGCTCGGCCAACGTCGGGGGTTCATCGCATGAACATCGGCTGACGTGACTTATGGGGGTGCGGGAGGGCTGTCTAGGCTGCGGCCGTCCGGTGTGATCATTTCAGTCCGAGAGACTCACCATGCTGATCGTTTCCCTGCTGTTCCTGGCCGTCGGCGCCAGTCTGCTCGTACTCCGCCGGCGCAAGGTCGGGTCCTGGCCGGTCACCCTGGGCGCACTCCTCACCGGTGCCCTCGGGCTGCTGCTGGGGCTCACCACCTTTGTGCACGTGGTGGATCCGACCGATGTAGGGGTGCCGACCAGCCTCGGCAGGGTCGGTACGGCCTGGCAGCCGGGGCTGCACTTCAAGTCGCCGCTGACCGACGTCACCACCTTCTCGACCCGGCCCGTCGACCTCGACCTGACGGGCGACTCGACGGTCGAGGTCCGGTCCTCCGAGGGCGGGGTGCTCTACGCCGACCTGACGGTCAAGTGGTCGATCGACCCGCAGCACACCGTCGACCTGTACAAGCTGGCCGGCAGCGCCGGGGCCGTCCAGCAGCGGCTGGTCTACCCGGACAGCCGGGAGATCGTGCGCAACGTCTTCGCCCGTCACACCAGTGTCGAGGGCTACAGCTCGCAGCGGGAGGCGATCAGCACCGAGATCGACAAGCTGATCACCGCCCGGCTGGCCCCGCGCGGCATCCTCGTCAACGGGGTCAACCTGCGCAACGTCCGGCCGAGCGACGGCCTGCAGAAGGCGATCGACCAGAAGATCCAGCAGGACCAGGCCACCGCCCAGGCGGAGGCGGCCGTGCGCACGGCCAAGGCCGAGGCCGAGAAGCGCAAGATCGAGGCGGACAGCACCGCGGCCGCCAACGCCGCGATCGCCGGCTCGCTGACCGACAAGATCCTGCTGAGCCAGTGCATCGAGGCCTTCAAGGCCGCGGCCGAGAAGAACCCCGTCTACGCCAGCCCCTGCGGCTCCAACGGCGGCACGCCCGTCATCGTCGACGGCACCAAGCGCTGAACCGGCCCCGGCCCGGTGCGCACCGGGCCGGGGCGGCGCACCGGGGCGGCGCACCGGGGCGGCGGCCGTCAGACCGCGACGGTGGCGACCGGGTCCAGGCCGTAGGTGCGGGCGTAGCCGTTCTCGGTGCCCACGAGCAGCTCGACCACCTCGAACCAGCGGTCCCAGAACGGGGTTTCGCGCAGCGCGTCGACCAGCAGCCGGTAGGAATCGTGGTCGTCCGCCTCCCAGACCCAGATGTCGGTCACCCGCGCCGAGTAGAACTCCGTGTCGTAGAAGCGGGAGCGGACGCCGCGGGCACGGGCCTCGATCACCGGGAGGACTTGGGTGGTGAACGCGTGGACCCGCTCGTCCACACTCATCCCCAGCCACTCGGGCGTGGTCTTGACCAGCATGAACGCGGTGACGGCCGGCACGGTCGGGTCAGCGGGCATCGGTGGCCTCCGGGGCGGTGAGGGTGTCGGTGGGGGCGGCAGTGGTGGGCGCGGTGGCGGGCGCGGCGGTGGCGGTGGTGGTGGCGAGAACGGCGGGCTTCAGGGTCTCGGCGCACCAGCGTTCGAACGAGGTGGCCGGGACCGCCGGCCGCGGCGGTCGCCCGACGCCCGCGTCCAGGCCCTCGTCCTTGGCGCGCTTCATCTCGACGACGCCCTCCGCGAAGGCCGCGTGCAGGCCGTACCCGAGCAGGTCGGAGCGCAGCTCGTCCAGCGACTGCCGCCGGTAGCGGACCGGGCGGCCGAGCTGCTCGGTCATGATCCGGGCCAGGTCCTCGGGCGAGAGGTCCTGCGGGCCGAGCACCGGGACGCTGTCCACGCCGCTCCACGAGCGGTCCAGCAGCAGCCCGGCCGCCGTCGCGGCGATGTCGGCGACGGCCACCAGCGGGGCGCGGCGGTCCGCGGCGACGGTGTCGGTGAAGACGCCGTCGGCCCGGATCGAGTCGGCGTCCTCCAGCAGGTTCTCGAAGAAGGACGGACAGGCCAGGGCGCGGTAGGCGACGCCGGAGCCGGCGATCAGGTCGTCCATGGCGAGGGAGGCGGTGACCAGCCCGGCCCGGGCCGCCTGCGCGGTGCCGCGGCCGAGCGCCGACACCCCGACCACCCGGTCGACGCCGTGGGCGGCGAAGGCCCGGACGGCGGGCCGGGTGAAGCCGCTCCAGCCGTCCTCGGGCGCGGCCGAGGCGTCCGGCGGCACCAGCCAGAACACGGCGTCGGCGCCGGCGAACGCGCGCTCGACGGTCGCGGCGACGCCGTGCGAGCCGGTGACCACCTCGACCCGGGCGCGGACGGCCGCGGGCAGCCGGGCCGGATCGCGGACCACGACCCGCAGTTCCTCCCCGTGCGCGGGCGCGGCCTCGACCAGGAGCGACAGCAGTCGACGGCCGATGTTCCCGGTGGGGGCGGTGATGACGATCATGAAAACCTCACGGTCTCGGTCGGATCAGTGGTGCCCCCTCATCGTGCGGACGGCGACCCTGTTGCCACAATGGGAACTTCAGCATCCAATCCTTGCCCAGAACGGAACAATGCCGGTGAGCAGCCAGGATCCGAACCTCGACGCCAATCTCGCGGTCGCCCTCGACGCCCTGCTGACCGAGCAGAGCGTCACCCGGGCCGCCGCGCGGCTGCACACGTCCCCGGCGGCGATGAGCCGCACCCTGGCCCGGCTGCGCCGGGTCCTCCAGGACCCGCTGCTGGTGCGGGCGGGCCAGGCGATGGTGCCCACGCCCCGCGCCGAGGAACTGCGGGACGAGGCCGCCGCGGTGGTGCGCCGGCTGGAGGCGCTGCTCACCCCGAGCGGCGGGGTCGATCCCGCCGCGCTGCGGCGCACCTTCACCGTCCAGGCCGCGGACCTGGTCGGCGCGGCCCTGGCGCCCGGCCTGCTCGCCCTGGCCCGCCGCCGGGCGCCGGGCGTCTCGCTGCGGGTGCTGGCGGAGGACTTCGAGGCGGGACCCGCGCTGCGCGAGGGCCGGATCGATCTGGAGATCGGGGCGATCGACCACGTCGACCCGGAGACCCTGGTGGAGGAACTGGCCACGCTGCGGATGGCGGTCGGGGTCCGGGCCGGGCACCCGCTGACCGAGGGGCCGCTGACGCCGGACCGGCTGGCGGCCGCCGAGCACGTGGTGGTGAGCCGGCGCGGCCGCTTCACCGGCCCGCTGGACGCGGCTCTCGCCGAACGGGGCCTCAGCCGCCGGGTGAGCGCCGTACTGCCGGGGCACCTGGCGGCGATGGCGCTGGCCGCCACCGGCGACGTGGTCTGCCTGGTGCCGGTCGCCCGGCCGGGCGAGCCGCCGTCGCCGCTCTCCGGTGCGGCGCAGACCCTGGGCCTGCGGCTGCTGGAGATCCCGCTCGAACTGCCGCCGCTGGCCATCGGGATGGCCTGGCACCCGCGCCATGCCGCCGACGGCGGCCACCAGTGGCTGCGCGCCGCCGTGCGGCGGGTGCTCCGCCCGGCCCCGGCGGGGTGAGTCCGCGGGGCCTCCGGCGTGCGGCACCGCTAAGGCGGCACCGCTAAGGCGGCACCGGGTGTGGGGCCCCCCCGGGGGGGGGCCCCCCCCCCCGGGGCCGTGGGCCCGCCCCCTCAGCGCCCGCCCGGGGCCCGGACGGTGAGGCTGCCGTAGGCCGACAGCGCGCCGGACAGGTCGCCCGGCCGGTCGCGCAGAGCGGCGTCCAGGAAGGCGAGGGTGGCCCCGGCGACGACGCGCGGGCTCCGGGCGCGGCCCAGGGAGCCGACGATGCCCGGGACCGGCGGCAGGTACAGCGGGCCGTCCATGAAGCTGAGGTGCGCCGCGCCGGGAACGGTCAGCCGGTAGCTCGTCGCCGTGTTCGCCGCGAGCGCCTCGGTCAGCCGGGGGAGGTACCGGGCGTCGGTCGCCCCGGTCAGCGCCTGGGTCATCGCGAGCACCGGCCGGTCGAGCGAGGGCGAGGCCGGGCCGTGCGGGAAGCCGTCCAGATCGACGACGGCACGGAACCGGTGGTCCTGCCGGGCGGCCTGGAGCGCGGCGGCGCCCCCCATCGAATGGCCGGTCACCGCGGCCCGGCCGGTGTCCAGCCGCCCGGTCAGCGGGTCGCCGCTCCCGGCCCGGTCCAGACCCTCCAACTGGCTGAGGACGAAACCGAGATCGGCGGCCCGGACCGCCGTCCAGCCGGCCGCCAGCTTCTCGTCCTGGTCCGCGTCGCCGGAGGAGGAGGTCTCGGTGGTGACCGTCCGGCCGTCGGCGAGGACGACGGCCGCGGAGTCGTACGGGTGGTCGAGGGCGGCCACCAGGTAGCCGTGGCTCGCGAGTTCCTCCGCCCAGGCGGTGTTCTGGGTGCGCACCCCGCCCGATCCGGGCGAGAACAGCACCACCGGGAAGCGGCCGCCGTCCCCGGCCACCGGGGCGTCGAAGACCGAACGGCTGCGGGCCCGCGGCACACCGTCCATCAGGAAGTCCGGCAGGCCGACCCCGCCGGCGAGGGCCCCGGCGACGGTCCGCGCCTCGGCCTCGGTGCGCCCGAGGTACTGGGCCCGCGGCGCACCGGCGGGGCTCCTCCCCGCGGGGTACCAGAGCTGGACCACGACCGTGCGCCGGTCGGCCGGATCGGGGGTGAAGGTCTCCGGCCGCTGCTGGTCGGTCCACTGCAGCACCCGGGTGCCGACCGCGAACCCGCCCGTGGGCTCGGGGAACTCGGGAACGGGGAAGGCCCAGGCGGACACCGGCCCGGCGGCGACCAGCCCGGCGCAGGCCAGCGATCCCGGCAGCGCCAGCCACCAGCGGGCCCGCCACGTCGTCCGGCCGGACCGCCGGCGCAGCAGCGGGGCGAGGGCGAACGGCAGGGCGAGGAGGGCACCGGCCAGGACCGGCAGCAGCTGCCAGCGGATCCCGGTCACGAGCAGCACGAGCCCGGACAGGACGAGCACCGCGCCCGCCACGACCGTGGTGCGGGGGCGGGCGGCCGGGGGCAGCCAGCGCGCCACCACCAGGGCGAGGGCGGCCAGCAGGGCGAGGATTTCCAGGGGGGACAGGAACAGTCCCGAGATGATCTCGTTCACCCGGCCATCGTCGGCGGCGGTCACCCGACGCCGCATCGCCCCCGGGTCGCCGCCCGGTCCCACCCCGGGCGGGCGCCAGCACCCCTGCCGCTGCGACCGGGGTGGCAGCCGGGCTCCCCGGACCGGCGGTCGCGTTGCGACCGGGGGAGGTGTCCGCCCTCCTCCTCGGGTCGTAGACGGCCCCGGCACCGTCCGACGGTGGGCGCATGTGCCCGGCGGGCCGGTGGCCTACCGTGACAGGGCCGCGGAAACGCCCGGACGGCGACAGCGACCGGGGCAAGCGCAGCACCCACGGCTGCAAGAGCGACCCGAACGACAAGCGTGACCCGAACGACAAGAGCAACCAGTACAACCAGAACAACAAGAGCGAACCAGAGCGACCAGAGCGACCAGAACGACAAGGACGACAAGGACGTGCGATGACCGAGGCGGCCGCGGTACCCGGAAAGGCCCCCCGGCCGTGGGCGGGCCGGCTGGAACGGGCGGCCACCGCCGCGGCCCGCCGGATCCCCCGGCTGCCGCCCCAGGTGTGGGACGCGCTGCTCCCGGCGCTCCTCCTCCTCAACGCCGCGACCGTGCCCGTGCCGCAGGAACGGGCGTTCACCGTGGCCCTCACCGCCGCCCTCGCGCTGCCCCTGCTGTGGCGCCGCCGGGCCCCGCTCGCGGTGTTCGGCGCGGTGGTGGCCGCGGCCACCGTCCAGTGGCTGCTGGACGTCCAACTCCCCGCCGACATCGCCGTCCTGGTGGCCCTCTACACGGTGGCCGCGCGCTCCGACCGGCGCACCGCACTGGCCGCCGCCGCCGTCGTGGAGGCGGGAGTCCTGCTGGCCTGCCTGCGCTGGGCGCCGGACGGCGCGTTCGCCACCCCGTTCGTCGCCGTCACCGCGACGACCGTGGCCGCCGCCGTCCTCGGGACGAACGTACGCACCACCCGCGCCTACCTCGCCGCCGTGGAGGAACGGGCCGCACACCGGGAGCGGGAGCAGGAACAGCGGGCACGACTCGCCGTCGCCGAGGAACGGGCGCGGATCACCCGCGAGATGCACGACATCGTCACCCACAACCTCTCCGTCATGGTCGCGCTCGCCGACGCCGCCGGCTACGCGCGGCAGCGGTCGCCCGACCGGGCCGACGCGGCGATGCGGCAGATCTCCGGGACCGGCCGGCAGGCGCTGACCGACATGCGGCGCTCGCTGGGCGTCCTGCGGGCCGACGAACCGGACGCCGAGCGCCACCCGCTGCCCGGAATCGCCCAACTGGACGCCCTCGCCGAGCAGATGTCCGCCGCCGGCCTGCCGACCCGGCTGGAGGTCCACGGCGGCCACGGCCACCTGCCCGCCACCGCCCAGCTCACCGTCTACCGCCTGGTGCAGGAAGCCTTGACCAACGCCCTCAAACACACCCCCGCCGGCACCGGCGCGACGGTCCGGATCGGCTGCTCGCCCGGCACCGTCACCGTCGACGTCACCGACAACGGCCCCTGCCCGCCACCCTCCGCCGGAGCCCCCGCCGCCGCACCCTCCGGCCACGGCATCCCCGGCATGCGCGAGCGCGCGGCCGCCTACGGGGGCACGCTGCGGGCCGGACCGCTCCCGGGCGGCGGCTGGGGCGTCCGTACCCGGCTGCTCCTCGACAGCGCCGGGGCGGTGCCCGCATGACGATCCGGATCCTGATCGTCGACGACGAGGCCCTGCTCCGGATGGCCTTCGGCACCGTCCTGGACGCCCAGCCCGACATGGCCCCGGTCGGCGAGGCCGCGGACGGGCAGCAGGCCGTCCGGCTCGCCCGGGAGCTGCGCCCCGATGTCGTCCTGATGGACGTCCGGATGCCCGGGACGGACGGGATCGAGGCGACCCGCGAGGTGGTCCGGGTCTCCCCGCGGAGCAGGGTGCTGATCCTCACCACCTTCGACCTGGACGAGTACGCCTTCGCCGGGCTGCACGCCGGAGCCTCCGGCTTCCTGCTGAAGAACACCAGGCCGGAGGAGCTGCTCGGCGCGATCCGGACCGTGGCCGCGGGCGACGCCGTGGTGTCGCCGCGGATCACCCGGCGCCTGCTGGAGACCCTCCGCCCGCACATCCCGGACGGCCGCGCTGCCGCGCGCGACGACCGGCTCGGCCGGCTCAGCGCCCGGGAGCGCGAGGTGCTGGTCGAGGTCGGCCGGGGGCTGTCCAACGCCGAGATCGCGGCCGCCCTGTACCTGGCGGAGGCGACCGTGAAGTCCCATCTGGGGCGGGTCCTGCAGAAGCTGGAACTCCGCGACCGGATCCAGGCGGTGGTCTACGCCCACGAGAACCGTCTGGTCCGGCCGGGGTGACGCCCCCACCGGCCGTCGTCCGGACGGACGTCCAGCCCCTAGTGTGATCATCGGCAGGACGGATGCTCCTGCTTGTGCCGAAAGCAACGGGGGGTGCTGATGAGGCTGCGTCGACGATCCGTCGCGGTCCTGCTCGCGGTGGCGAGCGTGCTGGGCGGCGGGAGCGCCGCCGCGCCGGTGGCGGTGGCGGCCGCCGTTCCACCGGTGGACGCGGGGGCGAGCCCGCAGGCGCGGGCGGTGCTGGACTGGCTCGCGCACCTGCCCGACCGGGGACTGCGGAACAGGACGGCGTCCGGATTCTTCGCCGGGTACAGCGGCAGCGCCGCGGCCGGGTCCGGAAAGGACTTCGCCACCCAGTACCGGGACGTCACCGAACTGGCCGACCGGACGGGCCGGTTCCCGGCGATCCTCGCCTGCGACTACGCGAGCGGCTGGAACGCAGGCGGGGAGCCGACCGCGATCGACTCGGGCTGCGACAGCGAGATGATCGAGCACGCCGGTCGCGGCGGACTGGTCTCGGTGAGCGTCCACCTGCCGAACCCGGTGGCGGGCGCCGCGTGGCGGACTCCGCTGCCGCAGCCGGCGTTCCGGCAGCTGTCCGACCCGGCCACCGCCGCCGGCCGGGCCTGGCGGAGCGAACTCGACGACGTCGCGGCCGGGTTGCGGCGACTGTCCGACGCCGGGGTGCCCGTGCTGTTCCGGCCGTTCCACGAGATGAACGGGGACTGGTTCTGGTGGGGCCGCCAGGACCCGGCCGACTTCGCGGCACTGTGGCGCGGCACCTACGACTACCTCACCACCGCCAAGGGCCTGCACAACCTGCTGTGGACGTACGCGCCGAACTGCGGCTCCGCCGACCCCACCGCCTACTGGGTCGGCCGCGCCTACGCCGACGTGGTCGGACTGGACTGCTACACCGCCGACCCGTCCGCGATCACCGGTTACGAGAAGCTGCTCGAGCTCGGCAAGCCGTTCGCGTTCACCGAGATCGGCCCCGGTGCGGGCGCGGGCGGCACCTTCGACTACGACCTGTGGGTGAAGGCGCTGCACGAGCGCTTCCCGCGCACCTCCTACTTCCTGGCCTGGAACAACGAGTGGAGTCCGGCCCGGAACGTCAACGGCGCCGAGCTGATGAACGACCCGTGGACGGTGAACCGGGGAGGGGTCGACCTCGCCGCCGCCCCGGCGGAGGACCCGCCGGTGTCCTACCAGGACTTCGAGAGCGGCACCCAGGGCTGGAGCGGCTGGCACCTCGCGGCCGGCCCGTGGCAGGTGACCGAGTGGTCCGCCCGCGGCAGCGGGTCGCTCAAGGCGGACGTGGACCTCGGCACCGGCGCCGCCTACCTGAACAAGGTCGGCCCGCTCGACCTCTCCGGCGACACCGTGCTCAGCGTCGACGCCCGCACCGCGCCGTGGGGCGACCAGGCGGGCGGCACCCGCGCCAAGCTCTACGTGCGCACCGGCACCGGCGACGCCGCGGGCTGGACCTGGACGGACTCGGGTGCCGTCACCGTCGACACCAAGTCCACCCGGCTGGTCCTGGACCTGACCAGGGTCCCGGACCGGGCCCACGTCCGCGAGATCGGCGTCGAGTTCGCCCCCGCGGCCGGGGCGGGCGGCCGGTCCGCGGTCTACCTCGACGACGTGCGGCGCGGCGGCCTGCTGGCCGGCTTCGAGCACGGCACCGAGGGCTGGTCCGGGTCCGGTGCGGCGGCCGGACCCTGGGCGGTCGCCGACGAGGGAGCGGCCGAGGGCCGCAGCGCGCTCAAGGCCGACGTCGAGCCCGAGCGGGGCGCCGTCCGGCTCGGGCGGACCGCCCCCGTCGACCTGACCGGGGCCACCGTGCTCACCGTCGCCGCCGGCACCGCGCCCTGGGGGCAGCAGGCGGGCGGCACCACGGCCAGGCTGTACGTGCGCGCCGGGACCGGCGACGCCTCCGGCTGGAGCTGGACCGAGAGCCCCGCCGTCACCGTCGGCCCGGACGGGCGGGTCCTGCGGCTGGACCTGGCCGGGGTGCCCGACCCCGCCCACGTGCGGGAGATCGGTGTGGTCCTCACCCCCGCACCGGGTGCCACCGGTCGTACCGCCGTGTACCTGGACGCCCTGCGCCGGTGGAGCTGACCGGCCCGCCCGCCCGGCGGCCGGGCCGTCGGTGCGGCCTGGCACGATCCCGGTACCGCGGCCGCCCGCCGCGCCGGTCCCCGTCGGGGGAGCGGGGCGGCGGGCGGCCGGCCGATGACGGACGGAAGCGGGGACAACCGTGGGCGGGGACATCATCAGGTTGGCGGACCGGACGCGGAACGTCACGGTGGAGCTGGACGGGCCGACGGCGCGCGCCCGGCGGGAGGGCCGGTACGAGGCCGAGATCGTGATCAGGACCGGTTTCGTCACCGCGCAGCTGCCGGTGCACCTCACCGACGCCGACCTCGCGGACCTCGCGGGGTGGCTCTCCGCCCGCGCCGCGGCCGAGGAGGCCGGCACGCCGCCGGACGGCGCCGCCACCGACTGGCCGGAGTCCGGCCGCAGCGCCTACCTGCGGCTGCACGCCGCCGACCCGTTCGTGGTCGAGATCCGCGACCCGGTGCAGAGCGGTGTCACCGTCACCGTGCCGCTGGAGCTGCGCGACGGCTGGGCCGCCCGCGCCGCCGCCCGGCTCGACGTGCTGCGCGCCGGGCTCGCCGACGGGTCCTGAGCCCGGCGCCGGCGCCGCCGGGCGCCGCCCGTCGGCCGCGTGCCGTGCCTCCGCCCCGTCCGGTGAAGGCCCCGCGTGTTCTGCCCGCCGTACGGTCCCGGGTGCGGGACCATACGGGCGAAAGGGCAGATAACAACTGAGGACGAAGGGGCGGACGTGTCCGGCAGCGACAGCGAGAACCCAGCAATTCCTTCCCCCACCCCCAAGGCGACCGGGCCCAGGAGCAACCGCGACTGGTGGCCCGAGCAGTTGGACCTCCAGGTCCTGCACCGGCATTCGCCGCTCTCCGACCCGATGGACGAGGACTTCGACTACGCGGCGGAGTTCGCCACCCTCGACGTCGAGGCGCTGAAGCGGGACGTCGTCGCGCTGATGACCGACTCCCAGGACTGGTGGCCCGCCGACTACGGCCACTACGGGCCGCTGTTCATCCGGATGAGCTGGCACGCCGCCGGCACCTACCGGATCTCCGACGGCCGGGGCGGCGGCGGCAGCGGCGCCCAGCGCTTCGCGCCGCTCAACAGCTGGCCGGACAACGCCAGCCTGGACAAGGCCCGGCGCCTGCTCTGGCCGGTCAAGCAGAAGTACGGCCGGAAGATCTCCTGGGCCGACCTGCTGGTCTTCACCGGGAACTGCGCCATGGAGTCGATGGGCTTCCGGACCTTCGGCTTCGGCTTCGGCCGCGAGGACATCTGGGAGCCCGAGGAGGTCTTCTGGGGCCCCGAGGACACCTGGCTCGGCGACGAGCGCTACAGCGGCGAGCGCGACCTCGCGAATCCGCTCGGCGCCGTGCAGATGGGGCTGATCTACGTGAACCCGGAGGGCCCCAACGGCAATCCGGACCCGAGGGCCGCCGCCGTCGACATCCGGGAGACCTTCGCGCGGATGGCGATGAACGACGAGGAGACGGTCGCGCTCATCGTCGGCGGACACACCTTCGGCAAGTGCCACGGCGCCGTGGACCCGTCCTGCGTCGGCCCGGAGCCCGAGGGCGCCCCGATCGAACAGCAGGGCCTGGGCTGGCGCAGCACCTGCGGCAGCGGCTCCGGCGCCGACGCCCTCACCAGCGGACTCGAGGGCGCCTGGACCACCGAGCCGACCCGCTGGGACAACGGTTACCTGGACAACCTGTTCCGCTACGACTGGGAACTCACCACCAGCCCGGCCGGGGCCAAGCAGTGGAAGCCCACCGACCCGGCGGCCGCGAGCGCCGTGCCGGACGCGCACGACCCCGCGAAGCGGCACGCCCCGATGATGCTGACCACGGACCTCGCCCTGCGCCAGGACCCGGTCTACGAGGCGATCTGCCGGCGCTTCCACGAGCACCCCGACCAGCTCGCCGAGGCCTTCGCCAAGGCCTGGTACAAGCTGCTGCACCGCGACATGGGCCCGGTGTCCCGCTACCTCGGGCCGTGGGTGCCCGAGGCGCAGCTGTGGCAGGACCCGGTCCCCGCCGCCGACCACGAGCCGGTCACGGACGCGGACGTCGCCGACCTCAAGAAGCGGATCCACGACTCCGGCCTGGGCATTCCCCAGCTGGTCGCCACCGCGTGGGCCTCGGCCGCCGTGTACCGCGGCACCGACATGCGCGGCGGCGCCAACGGCGCCCGGATCCGGCTCGCGCCGCAGAAGGACTGGGAGGTCAACAACCTCCCCGAGGTCACCGACACGGTCCGGCGGCTGGAGGAGATCCGGCGGGACTTCAACGCGGCGCAGAGCGGCGACCGGCGGATCTCGCTCGCCGACCTCGTCGTGCTGGGCGGCAACGCGGCGGTCGAGCGGGCCGCGCACGCCGCCGGGCACGCCGTGACGGTCCCGTTCGCCCCGGGGCGCACCGACGCCTCGCAGGAGCAGACGGACGTGGAGTCCTTCGCGGTGCTCGAACCGCGGGCCGACGGGTTCCGGAACTACCTGCGGGCCGACGAGAAGCTCTCGCCCGAGTCCCTGCTGCTCGACCGGGCCGACCTGCTGACGCTGACCGCGCCGGAGCTGACCGTCCTGATCGGCGGGATGCGGGCGCTGAACGCCGGCTTCCGGGGCTCCCCGCACGGTGTCCTCACGCACCGGCCGGAGACGCTGACGACGGACTTCTTCGTCAATCTGCTCGACATGGGCACGGAGTGGAAGCCCTCGGCGTCGGAGGCGAACGTCTTCGAGGGGCGGGACCGGGCCACCGGCGCGGTGAAGTGGACGGCCACCGCCGTCGACCTCGTCCTCGGCTCGCACTCCCAGCTGCGCGCACTGGCCGAGGTCTACGGCTCCGGGGACGCGGACGAGAAGTTCGTCCGGGACTTCGTGGCGGCGTGGACGAAGGTGATGAACCTCGACCGGTTCGACCTGCGCTGAGCGGCCGTCCGGCCGGCCGGTGCGAGGCCGACCGGCCGACGGTCCGGCCCGGGAACGCACGACGCCGCTGATACCGGACCTTCCCCCGTGGTGGGGGTGGTCGGGTGTCAGCGGCGTGTGTCGTGGTGCGGCCCCCGGAGTACGGAGGGGGCGGGGGTGTTACTTGGTGAGGCCGGCCTTGACGGAGCAGACGGGCCAGGCGCCGGGGCCCTGGGCGGCGAGGACCTTCTCGCCGACGGAGATCTGCTGGGCCTTGGTGGCCTGGTGCGCCTGCGGCGCGTAGGCGGTGCCGCCGAAGGCGGCCCAGGTGGAGCTGGTGAACTGCAGGCCGCCGTAGAAGCCGTTGCCGGAGTTGATGGCCCAGTTGCCGGTGGCCTCGCAGGCGGCGACCTTGTCCCAGACGGTGGCGGGGGCGGCGGAGGCGGCGTTCGCCGTGACGAGGCCGGCCACCGGCAGGGCGGTGAGGGCCCCGGCCATGAGTGCCATCCGGACGCGGTTGCGGCGCTTGGTGGCGGTGGTGGCGGTGGTCTCGTTACGGAAGGTCATGCGGTTCCTTTCGGAGCGGGATGCGGGCGTGCGGAACCAGGCCCCGGGGAGGGAGTGGTTTCGGGACGCGACGCTCGCGTGGTCGGGCACCGTGCGGGCTCCGGGGCGGTGAGGCCCTGGTGTGCGGCTCGTTCGGTGCAACGCATTCGAAGTTACGGGGGTGGGGGTGGTGTTTCAAGGATTCGGAGGTTTAGCCACGTCAGCGGGGGGTTACCGTGGGTATGGATCATGAAAATGGGTTGATTTGAAGGCAAATGCCCCGATTTTCAAGATCGAATACCGGCCGGAAGTGGCCTGGGCCACGTCGGCGGGCCTGTGAGGCCGGGCACACGGTCGACGAGGCGTGGCGGCCCGGTTCCGGCGGGTGCGGAAACCGGGCTCCCGGGCGGGCCCCGGAGGCGGCGCCGGGTGGTCCGGGCCACAGCCCTCACCCGCCGTGCCCGACGCCGTCACCCGCCGTACCCGAAATGCCCCCGGCGCGGGCGCGGTCACACGTCCGACCGGCTGACCCGCGTGCTCCAGCGCCCGATGGCGACCTTCAGCGGCAGCAGGACCAGCCAGCCCCACACGACCCGGGATCCGATGAGGAAGCTCAGCGGCGCCGTGGCGGCGAAGACGACCACCGTCGCCCCGAGGTCCGCCAGATATGCATGGGCCTCCCGGTCCGGCAGTGGCGCCGCCCGGAGCCACGGGCGCCTCCACACCACGAGCAGCAGTGTGAACTGGGTGCTGCCGAGGACGGCGACGGCCGCGGAGTAGATGGCGACGGCCGAGGGTTCGCGCCCGTACTCGGCGATGAGGGAGGTGGGGAAGGGGAGCAGCGCCGCCACCCCCAGGCCGAACAGCGTCAGCCGGATCACCAGGCCGTCCACCTGGCGGACGCCGAGGAACAGGCGGTGGTGGTCGCGCCAGAAGGCCGCGAGGACGAGGAAGCTCAGGGCGTACGCGCCGACCTGGGGGAGGAGCTCGTGCAGCTGGCGGTGGAACTCGGCGGAATCGAGGCCATCCGGGAGCTTGATGTCGATGGCGAGCAGGGTGATCGCGATGGCGTAGACGCCGTCGGCCAGCGCGATCAGCCGTTCCGGCCTGCCGAGCAGGGGCTCCGGGGCTGTCGGGGTCGTCATCCTGCCGACCCTAGGCAGCCGAGGGCCGGGAGCGGCGCAGGCCGGACGGTCCGCCGGGCCGTGTCCCGCCCCCGGCCGATCGCCGGGCCCCGGGTCGGGAGCCGGGAGACGGTGTGTCGGGCCCGGATCTGCCGGGCCCCGGGTCAGGAGCCGGCGGTGGCCGCCTGGAGGGTGGTCGCCATGATCGGGCTGGTGAACGTGTTCGTCGCGTTCCCCGTGGACTGGTGGTAGGAGCCCCACTTGAGGTAGTTGCGGTCACCGTCCCAGGTGGTGCCCTTGAAGGTGCCGGAGCCGGTGGTGAAGGTCTGCTTCACCCCGTCGAACCAGAAGTCGATGGTGCCGTTGGTCCGGCCGAGCCGGATCTTCAGGGCGTAGGAGTGCCACTGGTTGTTGCTGGTCGGCGCGGTCCACAAGGTGTGCGCCACGTGGTGGGTGTCCCACTCCTGGAGGCGGATGCGCCCGTTGGTGGCGTCGATCTCGATCGGGTGGTTCGCCGTGCCGGCGCTCGGCGAGCACTTGAGCTGGAACACGTAGCGGCTGTTGTTGTCCTTGATGTTCAGCTTGGAGGACCAGCCGAGGTAGAAGGTGCTGCCCTCCTTCAGGTTCGGGCCGAGCGTCTCGCAGCGTTCCTCGCCGGCGGCCTGGAACGCCCGCCACACGCTGCCCTTGGCCGGGTCCTTCACGACGCCGAACTTCCCTTCCGCGCATTGCACTCCGGCGAAGGAGGAAGGACCCTTGTCGGTGCTCGGGGTCCACAGGACGGTGGCCGCGGCGGTGGCGGAGCTGCCCGCGACGGCGGTGCCGCAGGTGATCGCGAACGCGCTGAGCGCCACGATCCCGGCGGTGGTCCGGTGGTGGTGGGGCGAAGACGGCATGTCACTCCCGGGTGGACGAGTCGTCGGAGTCGGAGGCCGACCGGGTGGTCGGCCCGGACGTGCGGAGCGATTCGACCATCTGACGCCCTGTGGGACCAGCCGGGCGGGCCGGGCGTGGCCCTTTCGGGCAACGCCCCCCGGCCGGCCGCCCCCCGGTCGGCCGGGGGGCGGTCGACCGGGGGCGGTCACCCGCGGGAACGGCACGGGGACGAGGGGGCGGACCGCTACGGCGAGAGTCGCCGGGCCCCGCCCGGCTCCTCGCCCGGTTCCCCGGCCGGGCCCGCGTCCGCGTCGTAGGAGGAGGTGCCCGAGTCGAGCAGCGGTTCCTGCGTCCTGAGGTGCGCCGGGGCCAGGGCCCGCAGCACGTGGTAGCCGGTGATGACCACCAGGGTGCCCAGGGCGATCCCGCTGAGGCTGAAGGTGTCGGTGAACTTCAGGGTGACGTTGCCGATGCCGATGATGATGCCCGCGGCGGCCGGCACCAGGTTCAACGGGTTGCGCAGGTCGACCCCGGACTTGACCCAGATCTGCGCGCCGAGCAGGCCGATCATGCCGTAGAGGATGACGGTGATGCCGCCGAGCACCCCGCCGGGGATCGCGGCGACCACGGCACCGAACTTCGGGCAGATGCCGAACAGCAGGGCGAAGCCGGCCGCGGCCCAGTAGGCGGCGGTGGAGTACACCCGGGTCGCGGCCATGACGCCGATGTTCTCGGAGTAGGTGGTGTTCGGCGGTCCGCCGAGCGCGGTGGACAGCATCGAGCCGACGCCGTCGGCCGAGATCGCGGTGCCGAGCCGGTCGTCCAGGTTGCGGCCGGTCATCTCGCCGACGGCCTTGATGTGCCCGGCGTTCTCGGCGACCAGCGCGATCACCACGGGCAGTGCCACCAGGATCGCGGACCACTCGAACGAGGGGCCGTGGAAGGTGGGCAGTCCGATCCAGTCCGCCGAACCGACGCCGGACAGGTCCAGCCGCCAGTGGTCGGTGAGCTGCCCGCCCGCGTCCACCGAGTGGATCTTCCCGAAGACCCGGTCGAACAGCCAGGAGATCGCGTAGCCGAAGAGCAGCCCGAGGAAGATCGCCACCCGTGACCAGAAGCCGCGCAGGCACACCACGGCCAGCCCGGTGAACAGCATCACCAGCAGCGCCGTCCATTGGTCCTGCGGCCAATAGGTCGAGGCGGTCACGGGCGCGAGGTTGAAGCCGATCAGCATGACCACGGCGCCGGTGACGATCGGCGGCATCGCGGCGTGGATGATCCGCGCCCCGAACCACTGGACGGCCAGGCCCACCAGGAACAGCACCGCGCCCACGACGAACACGGCGCCGGTGACGGTCGCACTGGTCCCGCCCTGGGCCCGGATCACCGCGGCCACGCCGACGAAGGAGAGCGAGCAGCCGAGGTAGCTGGGCACCCGCCCCCGGGTGGCGAGCAGGAAGACCACGGTCGCGACGCCGGACATCATGATCGCCAGGTTGGGGTCCAGCCCCATCAGTACGGGTGCCACGAAGCTCGCGCCGAACATGGCCACCACGTGCTGGGCACCCAGCCCCGCCGTCCTGGGCCAGGAGAGCCGTTCGTCGGGACGGACGACCGCTCCCGGTGCGGGCGTACGCCCGTCACCGTGCAGCTTCCAGCGCACGCCGAGATCCATGTGGGGGTTCGCTTTCTCTGTACTTCCGGGTACTTCCGGTGGACTGTGCCGCACCATTCTCCTGGTCGGCGACCCCTTCTCGTGCCTCCGGCGGAGAGCGGGGCGGCACTGACCGGTGCGGTTGCCGAGGGACCTGTCGGTACCGGTGCGAGAGGTCCCCGAGGGGCGCGGAGGGCGGGTCGGAAGCGCAATGCGACCCGGGGCCACGGCTGTGGGACGCGTGCGAGGGGCCCGAGGGCCGCGACCGGACCTCCTCGGGCCGCTCACCCGGTGAGGCGGCCGGCCAGCAGGACGTTCTCGCAGCCGCACTCCGGTCGCGGCCCCTGGTGCGGCGCGGCCGGTCCGCGGGCCCGGCGGTCGCGATCGCGTTCCGCCCCGTCCCGCACGGCCCGGTGCACGGCCCGGGCCAGTCTGGCGCCCCACACCGACCGCGGCCCGCCGAACGGGTCGGCCGGCCCACCGTCGACCGGGCTGCGGACGGCCACGCACACCGCGTCGGACGGCGTACCGGAACAGTCGTACCCGGCGTCCAGGAGCGCCTGCACCTTGGCCTCGGTGGCCGTCGCCAGCAGGTTCACCAGACCGGCGTCGGACACCGGTGCCGGTACGACCGCGAGGATGTTGATCGTGCCGGGCACGTACTGGGCGGGCGCCGGGACGACCGGCGGCGCGGCGGCCCAGGTCGGCACGCCGATGCCGGTCGTCACCAGGGCGACGGCGCCCCCGTCCTCCGACCAGGTGCAGTCGTCGACCTCCGCGGCCGTCATCAGACCGACGCCGGGCCCGCGCAGCCCCTCCGCCCGCGCCAGCTCCGCCAGGTGCCGGTCGGGGTCCATCCGGTCGTAACCGGCCCGGACCTGCGCGTTCAGCACCCAGCCGCGCTCGCCGGTCCCGCCGCCCAGCACCGCGCTGCTGACCATCCGCCACCCCGGGCCGGCCCGCCACACCACATGGTGACGGCACGAGCCGTCCTCGGACCGGGCGCGTCGCTGGACCACGGGCCGCTGGGTCTCCTGCACGGAGCTGTCCGCTGTGCTCACCTCGGAAGGTCGGGAATCCGGGCCCTTCCGCCTCCAGGAGGCGCCGGTGACGACCGGGCGAGGGGTTCGTGGGGATCCTAACGGTCCGCAGGATTCGCAGATTCACAGCTCGACCGTGTACGGATTCGACAGATTGGCCTGCTGGATCATCGGCGCTCCGGCGGGCAGGCTCGACCGCACAAGCCCGGAACCGTTCCCACGCCCACGAGGAGCCCCCGTGATCGAGCACCACGTCCGTGTCCACCCGAGTGCCGACCGGCTGCCGCGCGAGGAGCAGCTCGCCTGGAAGCTCGCCGCCGTCGCCGCCGGCACCGAGGAACTGGATCCCGAGAGCGCCGCGATGGCGGTCAACCGGGTGATCGACAACGCCTCCGTGGCGGTCGCCTCGCTGCTGCGGCGCCCGGTGGCGGTGGCCCGGGCCCAGGCGCACGCCCACGTCCACCACGCCGCGCCGGGTGCCCGGGTGTTCGGCAGCCTGGTGCGGGTCTCGCCGGAGTGGGCGGCGTGGGCCAACGGCACGACGGTGCGCGAACTGGACTTCCACGACACCTACCTCGCCGCGGACTACTCCCACCCGGGCGACAACATCCCGCCGCTGCTCGCCGTCGCCCAGCACACCGGCCGCACCGGTGCCGACCTGCTGCGCGGCATCGTCGCCGCCTACGAGGTGCACGTCGCCCTGGTGAAGGGCATCTGCCTGCACGAGCACCGGATCGACCACGTGGCGCACCTGAGCGCGGCCACCGCCTGCGGGATCGGCACCCTGCTGCGACTGCCGACCGAGGTCACCTACCAGGCCGTCCAGCAGGCGGTGCACACCACCACTGCCACCCGGCAGTCCCGCAAGGGCGAGATCTCCAGCTGGAAGGCGTACGCCCCGGCGTTCGCCGGCAAGGCCGCGATCGAGGCCGTGGACCGGGCGATGCGCGGCGAGACCTCGCCGTCCCCGATCTACGAGGGCGAGGACGGCTTCCTCGCCCGGATGCTCGACGGACCCGGCTCCGACTACACCGTGCTGCTGCCCGAGGCCGGCGAGGCGCGCCGGGCGATCCTGGACACCTACACCAAGGAGCACTCCGCCGAGTACCAGGCCCAGGCGATCATCGACCTGGCCCGCCGGATGCGCGAGAGGACCGGCCCCCTGGAGCGGGTGCGCTCGGTGGTCCTGCACACCAGCCACCACACCCACCACGTCATCGGCTCCGGCGCGAACGACCCGCAGAAGTACGACCCCACCGCCAGCCGCGAGACCCTCGACCACTCGATCCCCTACATCCTCGCGGTCGCCCTGGAGGACGGCGCCTGGCACCACGAGCGCTCCTACGCCCCCGAGCGGGCCGCACGCCCCGGGACCGTCGCGCTCTGGCGGAGGATCACCACTGTCGAGGACCCGGAGTGGACCCGCCGCTACCACCACCCCGACCCGCAGCACCGGGCCTTCGGCGGCCGCGTGGTCGTCACTCTCGACGACGGCACCGTCGTCGAGGACGAACTCGCGGTCGCCGACGCCCACCCGGCGGGCGCCCGCCCCTTCGACCGGCCCGCCTACCAGCGCAAGTTCCGCACCCTCACCGACGGCCTGGTCACCCCCGCCGACCAGGACCGCTTCCTGACCGCCGCGGCGGACCTGGCCGAGCTGCGGGCCACCGACCTCGACGAACTGTTCCCGGCCGTCGACACCCAGGCCGTCCGGGACTTCGACGAGACCCTCCCGAAGGGCCTGTTCTGATGCTCCACACCCGCACCACCCCGGCCCAGCGCCGCCGCGCCCTGCGCGAACGGCTCGCCACCGGGCGGCTGCTGACCATGCCGGGCGCCTTCAACCCGCTCTCCGCCCGCCTGATCCAGGACCTCGGCTTCGAGGCCGCCTACCTGTCCGGCGCGGTGCTCGCCGCCGACCTCGGCCTGCCCGACATCGGCCTCACCACCGCCACCGAGATCGCCGACCGCGCCGGCCGGACCACCCGGGTCACGGACCTGCCGGTCCTCGTCGACGCGGACACCGGCTTCGGCGAACCGATGAACGCGGCCCGCACCGTCCAGCTGATGGAGGACGCCGGCCTGGCCGGCCTGCACCTGGAGGACCAGGTCAACCCCAAACGCTGCGGCCACCTCGACGGCAAGACGGTCGTACCCCGCACGGACATGGTCCGCCGGATCAGGGCCGCCGTCGACGCCCGCCGCGACCCCGACTTCCTGATCATGGCCCGCACCGACGCCCGCGCCGTCGAAGGACTCACCGCCGCGATCGACCGGGCCAAGGCCTACGTCGACGTCGGCGCCGACGCCGTCTTCCCCGAAGCCCTCGCCGACGAGGCCGAGTTCGAGGCCTTCCGCAAGGCCGTCGACGTCCCCCTGCTCGCCAACATGACCGAGTTCGGCAAGGGCCCGCTGCTCGACGCCCGCACCCTCCAGAACCTCGGCTACGACATCGCCCTCTACCCCGTCACCCTGCTGCGCCTGGCCATGGGCGCGGCCGAGGGCGGACTGCGCACCCTCGCCGCGGAAGGCACCCAGGAGTCCCTGCTGCCCCGCATGCAGACCCGCTCCCGCCTCTACGAACTCCTGGACTACCAGGCCTACTCGGCCTTCGACTCGGCCGTCTTCGACTTCACCCTCCCGCCCGGGAACTGACACACCGGAGGCACCACCATGCTCGAGATCCATCGCGGACTCGCCGGTGTCGTCGTCGACACCACGGAGATCTCCACCGTCATCCAGGAGACCAACTCCCTCACCTACCGCGGCTACCCCGTCCAGGACCTCGCCGCCCACCGCTCCTTCGAGGAGGTCGCCCACCTCCTGTGGCACGGCGAGCTGCCCGACGACGCCCAACTGCGCGAGTTCCGGGCCCGTGAGCGCGCGCTGCGCCCGCTGGACCGCACCACCGCCGAGGTCCTGGCGAAGCTGCCGGAGACCTGCCACCCGATGGACGTGCTGCGCACCGCCGTCAGCTTCTTCGGCGCCGAGGACCCGACCGAGGACGACGGCCGCCCGGCCCCCAATCTCGCCAAGTCGCTCACCCTGCTGGCGAAGCTGCCCACCGTGGTCGCGGCCGACCAGCGCCGCCGGCGCGGACTGGCGCCGATCCCGCCGGACCCGGACCTCGGCTACGCGGAGAACTTCTTCCACATGTGCTTCGGCGCCGTCCCCGCCCCGGAGGTGGTCCGCTGTTTCGAGATCTCCCTGGTGCTCTACGCGGAACACAGCTTCAACGCCTCCACCTTCACCGCCCGCGTCGTCACCTCCACCCTGTCCGACCTCTACAGCGCCGTCACCGCCGCGATCGGCGCGCTCAAGGGCCCGCTGCACGGTGGTGCCAACGAGGCCGTGATGCACATGCTGGAGGAGATCGGCGACCCGGCCCGCGCCGCCGACTGGCTCGACGAGGCGCTCGCCGCCGAGCGGAAGATCATGGGCTTCGGCCACCGGGTCTACAAGCACGGCGACTCCCGCGTCCCGATCATGCAGGCCGCCCTCGACGACCTGATCGCCCGCAGCACCGACCCGGGGACCACCGGGCTGGCCGCCCTGCACGGCGCGCTGCGGGAGGCGATGCTGGAGCGCAAGGGCATCCACCCCAACCTCGACTACCCGGCCGGGCCGGCCTACCACCTGATGGGCTTCGACACCCCGGTGTTCACACCGATCTTCGTGATGAGCCGGGTCACCGGCTGGACCGCCCACATCACCGAACAGCTGGCCCACAACGCCCTGATCCGACCGCTCGCCTCCTACGACGGGCCGGAGCAGCGGCCGGTGCCGGCCACCGTGTAGGCGGCCGGCCGGGGAGCGGACCGGGTCAGGACGGGACCGCGCAGGTCGCGCCCGCTTCCGGTGCCCGGTCCTCCTCCTGGCCGGGCCGCATCACCTGCACGTTCGCGAGCAGCGCGTCGACCAGCTCGTCCAGGTCGAGGCGCTTCTCCACGGCCCGCAGGTGGCCGATGCGGGTCCCGGTGCTGACCCGCGGCGGGGCGAGCAGGCTGCAGCAGTCCTCGTCCGGCAGGACGGAGATCTCGGCCGTGCCGAGGGCCCTGGCCTGGTCGATGATCTCCTGCTTCTCCCAGCCGACCAGCGGTCGCAGCACCGGCAGGGTGGCGGCCTGGTCCACGGCGACCATGTTGGCCAGGGTCTGACTGGCCACCTGTCCCAGACTGTCGCCGGTCACCAGCGCCTGCGCGCCGGTGCCGGCGGCCAGGGCCGAGGCCGTCCGGACCATGAGCCGGCGCTGGGCCACCACCTGCAGCCGGCCGGCACCCGCGACGGCCAGCTGCTTCTGTGCCTTGCCGAGGGCGACGACGTGCAGGGCCCCGGGCGGCTGGTAGCGGTTGAGCTCGCGGGCCAGTGCGTACGCCTTGTAGACGGAGGCCGGGTCGGTGTACGGCGCGCCGCTGAAGTGCACGAAGTCGCAGGCGAGCCCGCGCCGCATGGCGCGGTGCGCGGCCACCGGCGAGTCGTAGCCGCCGGAGAGCAGCACCAGGGCCCGTCCACTGGCACCGACCGGCAGGCCGCTCAACCCGGCGTGGCGCTCCGCCGACAGGTACGTCTCGCGGTGGTCGACCTCGACGGTCAGGGTGACGTCGGGCGAGGTGAGGTCGACCCTCAGACCCTCGATCCGCGGCTGGAGGAGCGCGCCGAGGTGGCGCTCCAGCTGGGTGGAGGTCAGCGCGAAGGTCTTGTCCCGGCGTTTGGCCCGTACGGCGAAGCCGGTGGCGGCCCGTCCGGCGCAGGCGGTGCGCAGCACGTCCAGGGCGTTGGCCTCGACGGACTCCATCGTGCTGGGGACGCGGAGCGCCGGCTCGACGGAGCTGAATCCGATGACCGTGCGTGCCCGCTCCACCAGGGTCCCGACGGGTACCTCTCCGCCGAGCACGGTGATGTTGTGCGGGGACCGTATCCAGGTCGAGCCGCCTGCGCCGCGCAGGGCGGAACGGAGGTTGTCCTCCAGACGCCGGACGAACAGGTGCCGGTTGCGCCCCTTGAGGGCCACCTCGCCGTGCTTGAGCAGCACGCAGTGCCCGTACGGGGCGGTGGCGCCGCGGGGAGCGGGCAGGCGGGTCTCGTCGGTCGGGTGGTTCATTCGGAAGGCCCAGTCGTCGTCGGAGGTGTGGTCGGCTCCGCCCCTCGCGCGGGAGTGGCGGAGCCGGAGGGAAGTCGTGGTGCTCGGGCGGGGCCGGGCGGGAGCGCGGCGCGGACACCGGGGCGGGCCGTCGTCCGGCCGGCGCCTCAGTGACCGGCGTCGGCCGCCTCGCCGAGCACGGGGTAGGGCACCTGGCCGCGCCGGTCCGGATCGACCAGCAGGTGCCCGCCCGCCGGGGGCCGGGCGCGCTGCGCGCAGTCGCGGCGTTCGCAGATCCGGCAGCCCAGCCCGATCGGCGTCGCGGCGCCGGGCGCGTTGACGGCGACGCCCTCGGCGTACACCAGGCGGTGGGCGTGGCGGAGTTCGCAGCCGAGCGCGACGGCGAACTCGCCGCGCGCCGTGCGGCGGCCGTAGCCGCCGTGGGAGACGGTCCGGGCGATCCAGAAGTAGCGTTTCCCGTCCGGCATCTCGGCGACCTGGGTGAGGATCCGGCCGGGGGAGGAGAACGCCTCGTAGACGGTCCAGAGCGGGCAGGTGCCGCCGAGGCGGGAGAAGTGGAAGGCGGTCGCCGACTGGCGTTTGGAGATGTTCCCGGCCCGGTCGGCGCGCAGGAAGGAGAACGGCACACCCCGGCGGCCCGGCCGCTGGAGGGTGCTCAACCGGTGGCAGACGGTCTCGAAGCCGACGCCGAAACGGATCCGCAGCAGCTCGACGTCGTACCGGAGTTCCTCGGCGGCGGCGTGGAAGGCGGTGTAGGGCATGAGCACCGCGCCGGCGAAGTAGTTGGCCAGGCCGATCCGCGCCAGGTCCGCCGCCTCGGGTGACGTGAGGTCGTGCTCGGCCGCCGCCACGAGGGTGTCGATCAGCGGGCGGTGCTCCAGCAGTGCGAGCTGGGTGGCGAGTTGGAAGGCGCGGCGGCCGTCGGTCAGCCACGGCGAGAGGTGGAGCGTGGCGGTCGCCGGGTCGTAGCGTCGCAGATCGGCGACCCGGGGGCGGTCGGCCTCGACCACCCGCACGCCGTGCCGCTCGGCGAGCCGGGCGGTCAGGGCTTCCGCCGTGCGTCCCGCGGTGGCGGTCGCGAGCGATTCGGCGGTCCGCTCGGCCGCCTCGTCGAGGACGGCGATGTGGTTGTGGTGGGCGTAGAAGAAGTCGCGGACCTCGTCGTGGGGTTCGGCCGGACGCAGGCCCGCGCCGGGCCCCGGCTCGCCCAGGTCGCCGACGCGCGCCAGCGCCTCGCGGTAACCGCGGTGCAGCGCGACCAGGGCGCGCGCCACCTCCGGGTGGTCCCGGCTGACCTCCGCGATCTCCTCGGCGGGCACGGAGCCTCCGCACAGCTGGTCCGCGAGCGCGGTCCGCAGATCGGTGCCCAGGCGCTCCTCGTCGGCCTCGGAGAAGAACTCCGGGTCCACCCCGAACACTTGGGAGATCCGCAGCAGCACCGAGGCGGTCAACGGGCGCTGGCTGTGCTCGATCTGGTTGAGGTAGCTGGTCGAGATGCCCAGCTCCCGGGCCAGCTCGACCTGGTTCATGCCGTGCTCCCGGCGGAGCCGGCGCAGCTTGGCGTGGGCGTAGATCTTCCGCCCGGCCGGTCGTGCCATAACGCCTGTCGTTCCTTTCCCCGCCCGTATTTGCGAAGGTACCACTGCCCTGGGTTTGCAGTATTCGCAAGAACCGGCCGCCGCCCTGCGAGCAATCCGCAGGCGAGTGGTCTTCGGCGACCCGCGGGTCGCGGCGGACGAAGGCTCGGCGGTCGCCCCGCGGCCGCGGGTTCGAAGCCGCGCCCTACCTCATGCGGTGCGGCGGCCGCCGACCGGCCGCGGGCCGGTGCGCGTGCAGGGCGGCCTCGACGCGCACGGCGTCCGCGGTGGCCCGGACTTCGTGGACGCGGACCGCCCAGGCTCCCGCGGCGGCGGCCAGCACGGCCGTGGCCGCGGTGGCGGCATCGCGTTCCCGGGCCGGGCGGGGTACGCCGGTCGCCGGGTCGGTGAGCAGTTCGCCGAGGAAGCGTTTGCGCGACGGCCCCACCAGCAGCGGTCGCCCCAGGGTGTGCCAGGCGTCCAGGGCGGCGAGCAGCGCCCAGTCGTCGGCGCGGCTCTTGGCGAAGCCGAGGCCGGGGTCGACGATCACCCGGGCCGGGTCGACTCCGGCCGACACCACGGCGTCCAGTTGGCGTTCCACCTCCGTGGTCACGTCGGCCACGACGTCCTCGTAGTCGGCCAGTCCGTCCATCGCGTGGGACTGTCCCCGCCAGTGCATGAGGACGAAGGGCACGCCGGTCCGGGCGACGGTCCTGGCCATCCGGTCGTCGGCCAGGCCTCCGCTGACGTCGTTGACGATCCGGGCACCCGCGTCCACCGCCGCCTCCGCGACCTCGGACCGCATCGTGTCGATGCTCACCAGGACACCCTCGCGGGCGAGGCCCCGCACCACCGGCAGGACCCGGGCGAGCTCCTCCTGGAGCGGCACCCGGCGGGCGCCCGGGCGGGTCGACTCCCCGCCCACGTCCACCATGTCGGCGCCCCGGGCGACGAGCGACAGTCCGTGCTCGACGGCCCGGCCCGGGTCCAGCCAGCTGCCGCCGTCCGAGAACGAGTCGGGCGTGACGTTGAGAATTCCCATCACGGCGCAGCGGTCCCATTCGGGAAGTCCGGGGAGGGTGTGCAACTGTCTTTCCATGCCCCCATTGTGCACTGTGCGGAGACCCTGGGGATCCACTCCGCAAGCATCGGATCCGGACACCGGGGGATGCATTTCCGAGCAATCCCGTATCACTCTACGGACACCGGGGACGAGCCGTCCAGGGGCCCGTATATTCTCTCCGCATGACACTCGGAACCCCCTCCACCCGTAACGACCGGGCGGCATCCGTGCGCGATCTCCTCGCCACCGGGAAGCGTTCCTATTCGTTCGAGTTCATGCCACCGCGCAGCGCCGCGGCGGAGGCCGGACTGTGGAATGCGATCCGCCGCCTGGAGGCGCTCTCCCCGACCTTCGTCTCGGTGACCTACGGTGCCGGCGGGTCGACCCGGGAGCGGACCGTGAAGGTCACCGGCCGCATCGCCCAGGAGACGACCCTCACGCCCACCGCCCACCTGACGGCCGTCGACCACAGCGTCGCCGAACTCAGGAACATCCTCGGACACTACGCCGACCAGGGGGTTCGCAACATCCTGGCGCTGCGGGGCGACCCGCCGGGCGACCCGCTCGGCCCGTGGGCCCGGCACCCCGACGGGGTCGAGTACGCCGCGGACCTGGTGCGCCTGATCAAGGAGTCCGGCGACTTCTGCGTCGGCGTCGCCGCTTTCCCGGAAATGCACCCGAGATCACCGGACTGGGACTCCGAGATCCGCCACTTCCTCGCCAAGTGGCGGGCCGGCGCGGATTACGCGATCACTCAGATGTTCTTCGAGGCGGACAGCTACCTCAGATTCCGCGACCGTCTCCAGAGTGCCGGGTGCGATATTCCGGTAATTCCGGAGATCATGCCCGTGACCACCATCCGGTCGCTTCTCCGTATTCCGACCCTCAGTACCGCTGCCATTCCGGCGGACTTCTCCGGACGCATGCTCGACCTTCAGGAGGATCCGGCGGCGGTCCGCTCCGCCGGAATCGAGCACGCCACCGCCATGTGCAGCCGACTGATTTCCGAGGGCGCGCCCGGGCTGCATTTCATGACCATGAACTTCTCCACGGTCACGACGGAGATCTACCAGAACCTCGGCCTGTCCGCGGCCGTCTGATCCCTTGCCCGGGTGCGACCCCCGTTCCTCGCGGCGGCAACCCGCCCTCGGACGGTCCGTGAGGTGACAGTGCCGCCGGGGCGGGGGGGGCCCCCCGGGGGGGCCCCCCCCCGGGGGGGCCCCCCCCCCGGGGGGGGGGGGGGGGGGGGGGGCGCGGGGGGGGGGGGGGGCCCGGGCGGGGGGGGGGGGCCCCGG
>NZ_JBIVGI010000014.1:201159-231290 GCF_044748625.1 Kitasatospora sp. NPDC089913
CCCTGGCCGGGGGCCCCCCCCGGGTCCGCCGCGCCGCACCCCCCCCCCCGCCGTGTCGTTGTGGCCAAGGGCCCGGGGGGGGGGCCCCCACCCGGGGGGCCCCCCCGCCCCTTGAGTTCACCGCGACGGTCAGCCGGCGAGTTCCTCGCGCAGGCGGCGGGCGGCGCCGACGAGGCTGTCGAGGGAGGCCCGGGTCTCGGTCCAGCCGCGGGTCTTCAGGCCGCAGTCGGGGTTGACCCAGAGCCGCTCGGCCGGGATCGCGGCCAGGCCCGCCCGGAGCAGTTCGGTGGCTTCCTCGGTGCTGGGGACGCGCGGGGAGTGGATGTCCCAGACACCCGGTCCGACCTCGCGCGGGTAGCCTGCGGCGGCGAGTTCGCCGGCGACCTGCATGTGGGAGCGGGTGGCCTCCAGGGAGATGACGTCGGCGTCGAGTTCGTCGATCGCGGTCATGATCGCGCCGAATTCGGCGTAGCACATGTGGGTGTGGATCTGGGTGTCCGCGCGCACGCCCGAGGTCGCGAGCCGGAAGGACTCGGTGGCCCAGTCGAGGTAGGCGGGGCGGTCGGCGGCGCGCAGCGGCAGGGTCTCCCGCAGGGCGGGTTCGTCGACCTGGACGACGGCGGCGCCGGCGGCCTCGAGGTCGGTGACCTCGTCGCGCAGGGCCAGGGCGACCTGGCGGGCGGTGTCGGCGAGCGGCTGGTCGTCGCGGACGAAGGACCAGGCGAGCATGGTGACGGGGCCGGTGAGCATGCCCTTGACGGGGCGGTCGGTGAGGTCCTGGGCGAAACGGAACCAGTCGACGGTCATCGGGTGCGGGCGGGAGATGTCGCCGGCGAGGACCGGCGGGCGCACGTAGCGGGTGCCGTAGGACTGCACCCAGCCGTGCCGGGTGGCGAGGTAGCCGGTGAGCTGTTCGGCGAAGTACTGGACCATGTCGTTGCGCTCGGGCTCGCCGTGCACCAGGACGTCGAGGCCGGCCTTCTCCTGGTAGGCGATCACCTCGCGGACCTCGGCCTCCATCCGCTCCCGGTAGGCGGCGGTGTCGATCCGTCCGGCGGTCAGGTCGGCACGGGCGACGCGCAGTTCGGTGGTCTGCGGGAAGGAGCCGATGGTGGTGGTGGGCAGCAGGGGCAGGCCGAGGCGGGCGCGCTGGGCCACGGCACGCTGCGGGTAGGGCTGGGTGCGGCGGGCGTCGTCGGCGGTGACGGCGGCGGTGCGGGCGCGCACGGCCGGGTCACGGGTGATCGGCGAGCCGGCCCGGGAGGCGAGGTCGGCGCGGTTGGCGGCGAGGTCGGCGGTGATCGCACCGGTGCCCTCGCGCAGTCCTCGGGCGAGCAGGGCGGACTCGGCGGCCTTCTGCTTGGCGAAGGCGAGCCAGCGGGCGATCTGCGGGTCGACGTCGCGTTCCAGGGCGGCGTCGATCGGCACGTGCAGCAGGGAGCAGGACGGTGCGACGTCGACGCGGTCGGCGAGGCCGAGCAGGGTCGCCAGGGTGGCGAGCGACTTCTCCAGGTCGTTGATCCAGATGTTGCGCCCGTCGACGACGCCCGCGACCAGCCGCTTGCCCGGCAGACCGCCGACGGCGGCGAGGTCGTCCAGATTCGCGGCGGCGGGGCCGGTGAAGTCGAGCGCCAGGCCCTCGACGGGTGCCTTGGCGAGCACCGGCAGGGCGTCGCCGAGGCGGTCGAAGTAGCTCGCGACCAGCAGCTTGGGCCGGTCGGTGAGGGCGCCGAGCTCGCGGTAGGCGCGGGCGGCGGTGTTCAGTTCGGCCGGGGTGCGGTCCTGGACGAGAGCGGGCTCGTCCAGCTGCACCCACTGGGCGCCGGCGGCCTTCAGCGCGGCGAGGAGTTCCGCGTAGACCGGCAGCAGTCGGTCGAGCAGGGTGATCGGCTGGAAGTCGGCCGCCACGCCCGGGGCGGGCTTGGCCAGCAGCAGGTAGGTGACCGGGCCGACCAGGACCGGGCGGGCGTCGTGGCCGAGCGCGAGGGCTTCGGTGAGTTCGCCGACGGCCTTGGCGGGGTCGGCGGTGAAGACCGTGTCGGGGCCCAGCTCGGGCACCAGGTAGTGGTAGTTGGTGTCGAACCACTTGGTCATCTCCAGCGGCGCGACGTCCTGGGTGCCGCGCGCCATGGCGAAGTAGCCGTCCAGCGGGTCGGCGTCGACGGCGGCCCGGTGGCGGGCCGGGATCGCACCGACGGCGACCGTGGTGTCGAGCACGTGGTCGTACAGCGAGAAGTCACCGGTGGGGACCTCTTCGACGCCGGAGTCGGCGAGCTGCTGCCAGTTCCCGCGGCGCAGGTCGGCGGCCGTGGCCAGCAGCGCCTGGGCGGTGACCGTGCCCTTCCAGTAGCCCTCGATCGCCTTCTTGAGCTCCCGGCCCCGGCCCTGGCGGGGGTAGCCGTACGCGGTGGCGAGGGTCGCCGCGGCTGCGGACTTCGTGGTCAAGGGACTCTCCTTCGCGAGTCTGATTCCTCTGGTCCCGATGACGGAACGAGGGCGCGAAGGATGACGAACCGGGCAGCCGGCGCCGTCGACGAACGGGCCCGATCTGCCGGGTATGGTCGCCGACCCGCCCACGAGGTCACCGGATAGCCGTGCGCGATCGGTCGCGCGCGGGCAGTGGCAGGTCTTCGGACTCGCGGGCACGTCCGCCCTCCTCGAGGGCGGATTCCTACTGGCCGTCGCTTCCCAGGCCCTCCCGGGCCCAGTGCGTATGACGGCGGTCGTTCCCACTCACCGCTGCGGGGCAGTCCCGGACTGGCCAGTCGAATGGCTTCACCGGGTTCCCTCTTACGACGTCCTGCCTGGCGGGCAGGACGAACCAGCTGCACGGGCCAGCGTAGACGCAGATCACCCGGCGGTGCAGCCCGTTCCACCATTCTGCCCACTGGTTGAGACCGGCACCGTCACACGGACGGACTGTCGGAGGCCGCGGTGACGGGCGGTCAGGCCGCCCGGTGCGTGCGGCGGCGGGCCGAGAACCGGCGGGCCACGAACACGGTGGCGACCGCCGCGGCCGTGAAGAGCAGCGTGTTGGCCACGACGCCCGCGTCCGTCAGCCAGGCGGGGTCGGAACCGTCGGGCAGTCTCGTTCCGGTGAACAGGCCGCCCACACCGGTCAGCAGGCCCCGGACGACGTAGACCGCCACCAGGGCGACGAGCCCGACGGGCAGCGTCAGGACGACGGCCGCGAGGTAGAACCGTCCGTTCCCGGTCGCCCCGCCCAACGCGGCCGACACCGCGACCAGGGCGACGTAGCACGCCGCCGCCCACCTGGAAGTCCTCATGTGGAACCGTCCCCCTGCTCGAATGTCCGGCGGTGCGGTGGCGCCGCACGGTGATGCTCCTCGCTGCCGCGCGTTCCCGCCACCCCGGCGGAACGAGCGGTGGGCCGCAGGCCCCTGCTACCGCGCCCGGGGACCCGCGACCCGCGGCGTGTCCTGGATCAGCTGCCGTACCGCAGCGAGACGGTGTCGCCGACGTGGACGGTCGTGGCGCGGGTGGCGGCGGCGGCCGTGCCGCCGTCCAGGACGACCTTCCAGGTGGACGGACCGCTGTTGGCGGTGCCGTTGATCGCGGTGATGGTGCCCGCGCCGGTGGACGGCGTGACGGAGGTGACGCAGCCGCTCGGCGTGGCGGTGGCGGCGGCGTCGAGGACGTCGCCGAGGGTGACGGTGCCGCCGGTCGGGGTGAGGGTGACGGCGCAGACCTTCGGCGTGGCGGTGCCGTTGTCGACGACGAGGGCGAGGCGGGCGGCGGTGCCGGCGGTGAAGGCGGAGGTGGCCGCCCACGCCGGTTCCCCGGCCGCGACCGGTGCGGGCGGGGTGGCGGTGAAGCCGGCGCCGGCGACGGCGCGAAGCCCGTCGACGGAGGCGTAGGCGGAGGGGACGGTGTCGGTGGACAGGTACTTGAAGCCGCCGCCGGGCTTGAACTGCTGGGCGATCAGGAAGTCGACCGGGGTCTTGCCGGTGCCGCTGGTGAAGTCGGTGCCCTGGGGGTTGATGCCGCAGGCGTTGAGGCCGGAGACGGCCCAGCCGTTGGAGTCGGTGTTGGCGCCCCACATGGCGTTGAACGCGCCGGAGGACAGCAGCTTGCCCTTGAGGAAGTTCTTGGCGGCCACCACCGCGGCGTCGGTGTTGGGGACGCCGCCGACGCACAGGGAGGCCATGGCCGCGCCGGTCATGTCGATGTCGCTGCCCTTGCCGAGTTCGGTGGGGTCGCCCGCGGCCTTGCTGTAGTTCCAGCCGCCGTCGGTGTGCTGGTTGGCGCGCACGGCCGTGACGGAGGCGTCCAGCAGGGCCTGCGGCACGCGCTTCGTCCCGCTCTGGGTCTTGGCGCCGCCGAGGGCGAGCAGCCCGAAGACCGTGCCGTTGAAGTTGGCGGACGGGCCGTAGTAGCCGGGTTCGGCGGTCTGCCAGTACGCGACCAGGTCGGCGATCAGGTTGCGGCCGGGGCCGACGCGGGCGGGGTCGATGCCGGCGGCGTAGGCGTTGAGGGTGCCGCGCTGGTAGTCGGTCGCGACGGGGGAGGCCCCGGGCCAGCCGGCGGCGGCGAGCTGGTTGCGGTAGACGAGGCGGGCGTTCTTGGTGGGGTCGCCGCCGGGGGTCACGTCGGCGGCGGCCGTGCCCGCGGCGGCGAGGGCGCTGAAGGCCCACTCGTTGGAGAGCCCGCCGCCGGTCACGTAGCTGCCGTCGGCGGCCTGGAGGGACTTCAGGTAGGTCACACCGGTGCTCTTGGAGGTGGCTATCTGGGCCGGGGTCGCGGTCGCGTGGGCCGGAACGGCCGACAGGACCAGGGCACCGGCCGCCACCGCGACGGTCACCGCGGAGGCGGCACGGGACGGGACGGAGCGCGGGAGGGCGGGAACGGGCACGGGGACTCCTCGGAGTGGCGGGCGCCGATCCGGCCCCGGCCCGGGCGCCGGTGCGGCGCGGGGCGGTGGGGCGGCGGCCGCCCGGATCGCGTGGGCTGGCTGTCGCTGATGCTGCGCGGCCGGGCGGGCATCCGGGCTCGGAGCGACGCCGCGCGCCGCTCCACACCGCTGCGCGTCAGCCCCGGATTCGCACCGGGTTCCCCCGCTCGGCCACCGGGGACGCTACCGCACCGCCGGAGGGACCACGAGGTGGGGAAAGCGACATGACGCACCGTTGACGCTCCTCCTACCCCCATGGTCTGATGAACCGATTTTTTCTCCTCGGCAGTCAGGGGAAGCCGGTCCGATTCCGGCGCTGACCCGCAACCGTAGATCCGTCCCCAGCGGCGGATGAGCCGGAATGCCTGCGCCGAGGTCCTGTTCAGGAGTGCTTGCGTCGTCGTGGACTACGACGCGGTCCGGGCGGTTCCTCGTGCGAGGGGCCGTCGGCTGCGTCGTGCGACCCGATGACCGATCGGGGAGTCGCCAGTGAGGCCCAGCAGCAGTCGTACGAGCCACGGATTCCGGGGGCTCGCGTCCCTCGTCGCGGCCAGTGCCGTCGCGGTCGCCGCGGGCGGCACCGTGCTGATCGGACATCCCGGCCGGGCCGCCGCCGACCCGATCGAGGAGTGCACGGCCACCACCGGCGCGATCGTCGCCGTCGACTTCGGCCACTGGGGCGGCGGCGTGGTCCGGGGCTGCGACGCCCACCCCACGACCGGCATGAACCTGCTGCACAACGCGGGCTTCGGCACCACCGGCACCGAGCACGACGGCCCCGGCTTCATCTGCCGGATCGGCAACGGGACCTTCGACAGCGGGACCCAGTACCCGACCGTGGCCGAGGAACCCTGCACCACCACCCCGCAGGCGACGGCGTACTGGTCCTACTGGATCGCGGAGGCCGGCCAGGACACCTGGACCTACAGCCGCTACGGAGCCCTGACCCAGAAGCCCAAGCCGGGCGAGGTCGAGGCCTGGGTCTTCGGCGGCACCGACATCGGCGGCACCAGCGGGGCGCCCACCTTCACCCCGGACTCCGTCCGCGCCAAGAACACCGGGCCCTCGCCGTCGGCCACCGCGTCCCCCTCCCCGAGCCCGACCGTCCCCTCCACCAAGCCCGGCGACCCCGCCGCGGCGGCCGCCTGGCTGGCCGCCCAGCTGGTCAACGGTGAGTACATGGGCAACTGGGCCTTCGAGGGCGCGGACTTCCCCCGGACCGCCCAGACCGCGATCGCCCTCGCCGCCGCCGGGACCCAGGACCCCGCCCTGCGCAAGGTCGTCGCCTACCTCGCCGCGCACATCGACGAGTTCCTCTTCCCGGACGGACCCGCCGGGAAGCCCGACTCCAGGGCCGCCGCTCTGCTGGCCCTGGTCGCCGAGAGCACCGAGGGCGACCCCCGGGCCTTCGGCGGCCGCGACCTGATCGCCGCGCTGACCGAGCACGTGTGCGCCGCCCAGGGCGAGAACGGCAAGTGCACGGCCGCCGGGGACTTCTACGGCGCGGCCTCGCCCTGGACCCAGGCCTGGGGCGTGATCGCCCTGCGGCGCGCGGGTGTGACGCCTACCGCGTCGGTGCTCGCGCGGTTCGCGGTGCTCCAGTGCGCCGACGGCGGGATCGCCGGCTCGATGATCGTCGCCGGGGACAACTGCGAAGCCGACCCGGTGGCCACCGGCCTCGCCGTCCTCGCCCTGCGCGGAACGGGCGGGGGCGAGGCCGTCGCGAAGAAGGCCGCCGACCGGCTCGTGGCGGGCCAGCAGGCCGACGGTTCCTACGCCCCGTACGCCGGGGCCCCCGGTGACACCGTGAGCACCGCCGCCGCAGCCCAGGCCCTGCTCGCCATCGGGCAGGGCGCCAGGCAGAGCGCCGCGAAGGCATGGCTCGGCGGCCGGCAGGGCAAGGACGGCGGCTTCCTCCCCGACGAGTCGACGACCGACGCCGACCCGGCCGCCACCGAACAGGCCGTGCTGGCGCTGACCGGCACCGACCCCAGTACCGTCCGCCACAACCCGAACGGCGCCACCACCACCCCGACCGCGCCCGCGGGCCGGACCCCCGACCTGGCCAGGGGCAGCGCCTACCTGACCGCCCCGGCGAACCTGATCGGCGGCCACTACTACGAGGCGTTCCCGGACTTCGCGGACTTCGGCCTCACCATCGACGGTGCCTTCGCCCTCGCCGCCACCGGAGCGGACGACGCGGCCCTGCGCCGGATCGTCGACTTCCTCGACCAGCAGGGCAAGGACACCGGCGAGCGCACCGTCAACGACTGGACCGGCATCGGCACCGAGTACGCCAGCGGCGGCTCCATCGGCAAGGAGGCCCTCCTGGCCGAGGTCGTCGGCCGCGACCCGCGGGCCTTCGGCGGCCACGACCTGATCGCGGCCCTGGCCGCGGCGGTCTGCGCCAAGGCCGACGACGCCACCGGCTGCGCCGGACCCGGCAACTACACCTGGGCCACCTCGGTGTTCTCCCAGGCGCTCGGCATCATGGCCCAGTACCGGGCCGGCGACGCGGCCAACGCCGCCGCCGCCGTCACCTACCTCAAGAGCCTCCAGCACGCCGACGGCTCCTGGCCGAGCCTCGTCCCCGCCACCGGCGACTCCGACGTGGACAGCACCGCGATGGCCGTGATGGCCCTCGCACTCGTCCCCGGTGACGAGGCCGCCCGGGCCGTCGACAGGGGTGTCTCCTGGCTGGCCGGCCGGCAGCTGCCGGACGGCGGCTTCCCCGGCGCGTCCGGCAACTCGACCAACTCGGCCGCCCTCGCGATCCAGGGCATGACCCTCCGCCAGTCCGCCTACGCTCCCCGGATCGCGAAGGCGCTCGACTCCCTCGCCGGACAGCAGAACGCCGACGGCGGCTTCAACGTGGCCTCCGAGGGGCAGCAGGGTTCGGACGTCCGGGCCTCCACCCAGGCGGTGGGCGGCGCGACCGGGATCTCCTTCGGCACCCTGCGCCGCGAGCTCGGCGGCACGCCGACGCCCACCCCGACCGCGACGGCCACGGGGACGCCGACCGGTTCGCCGACGCCCACCGCGACGGGTACCCCGACGGCCACGGCCACGCCGACCTCGACCGGTACGCCGACGCCCACCGCGACGGGTACCCCGACGGCGACGGCCACGCCGACCTCGACCGGTACGCCGACGCCCACCGCCACGGTCACCCGGACCCCCAGCCCCACGGCCACCGTCACGGCGACATCGACATCGACGGCGACGGCGACCGGTACCGCCTCCTCCTCCCCGTCGCCCACCGGTTCCCCCGTGCCCCCCGGCATGTCGGTCACCCCGCCCGCCGGCGGAAGCGTCGTTCAGCCCGTCGAGGGACCGCTCGCCGGTGGTGTCGACGGTCCGCGGAACGGCGGCGCGGTCCCGGCCGGACCGGTGCAGGCCCGCACGGGCACGGGGAGCCTGGCCACCACCGGAGGCGAGGCGCTCGGACTGGCGAGTGTCGCGGCACTGCTGACCGCCGCCGGAGCCGGTGCGGTCCTCGTCGCCCGCCGCCGCGCGGGCTCGACCCCGGGGCGTCACCGGTGATCCGGCGGATCGGCCGACTGGTCGGAGCCGCCGCGGCGACGCTCGCCCTCGCGGCCGGAGGAATCGGCGCGGCCACGACGCCGGCGGTCGCGGCCCCGCTGCCGATCGAGCAGTGCACCACCACCTCCGGTGTGGTGCTGGCGGTGGACTTCAGCAAGTGGGGCGGTCCGCTGCTGCGTTCCTGCGGCACCACCCCCACCACCGGGTACACGCTGCTGAACCAGGGCGGCTGGAAGACCACCGGCACCGGGCACGACGGTCCGGCGTTCATCTGCCGCATCGGCTACAGCGGCTTCCAGGGCGGCAAGCAGTTCCCCACCCCGGACCAGGAGAAGTGCGTCCTGACCCCGCCGGCCACCGCGTACTGGTCGTACTGGCACGCGGATCCGGGCCAGAACGACTGGTCGTACAGCCAGTTGGGCGCGATGAGCTACCAGCCCAAGCCCGGCAGCGTCGACCTGTGGATCTTCGGCGGGACCAACATCGAGGGCACCGAGGGCCGGCCGACCGTCGCGCCCGACACCCTGCGCGCGCACAACACCTCGACCGGCGGTGGGACGGGCACGCCCCCGGACCCGACCCCGCCGCCGACCGACCCCGGGACGGGCGGCAACGGCGGCTCCACGAGCGGTGGCACGGCCGGCGCGACGACCGGCGGCGCCGCCTCCTCGGGCGGTTCCGCCTCGTCGGGCGGAGCCGCCGCCACCGGCGGGAGCGGTTCCGCCGGAGGAACCGCCTCCTCCGGCGGTGGCACCGGATCGGGAGGCTCCTCCGCCGGCGCCGGCGCGAGCGGAGGCGGCAGCGCCGGAGGCGGAAGCGCCGCGGGCACCGGCACGAGTGGGGGAGGTGCGAGCTCGGGCGGTACGAGCGGCGGCGCCACGACCCCGAAGAAGCCGTCCACCGGGGCGACGACCCCGAACGGGACCTCCGGCGGCGCCGGACGCCCCCGGCCGGTGACGCCGGAGGCCGGGGCCCCGGCCCCGGTGCCTACGGATCCGGCACCGGAGAGCGCGGTGCCCCCGCCACCGGACGGCGCGAGCACGGAACCGCCCGCCCCGGCCCCGGCGGAGACGCCCGAGACCGTCGAGAGCACTCCCGCGGTGGCGCCGACCGACACTCCGACGGCCCCGGCGCCCGCCGCGGCGGCCGGCCCGGTGGTGATGAACGCGGCCCCGGCCGCCGACGCGCCGCACGACTCCGGGTCGATCGTCCCCGCCGTGGTGGGCGTCGTCCTCCTGGTGCTGCTGGGCCTGACCACGCTGGCTGTCGGCCGCCGTCGCCGGCGACAGGCCGAGTGACCGGGTGAGCACGCTCGACAAGCCCGCCGCCGCCCTCCCGCGACCCGCCTCCGCGCGGGCCGGGGGAGGCCGGCGGATCCCGCGCGACCTGCACCCCCTGGCCTGGTGGATCTGGGCGCTGGCGCTGGCGACGGCGGCGAGCCGCACCACCAATCCGCTGCTGCTCCTGCTCGTCCTCGCGGTACTCGGTTTCGTGGTCACCGCCCGCCGGACCGAGGCGCCGTGGGCGCGGGGGTTCAAGTACTACCTGTGGCTCGCCCTGACCGTGGTGGCGATCCGGGTGGTCTTCCGCTGCGTCTTCGCGACCGGCATCACCCCGCACGACCACCTGCTGTTCTCGCTCCCGCACATCCCCACCCCCGCCTGGTACGCGGGCATCGAGATCGGCGGCCCGGTCTCGCTGGAGGCCACCCTCTCGGCGGCCTTCGACGGACTGCGGCTGGCGTGTCTGATCTGCTGCATCGGTGCCGCCAACACCCTCGCCAACCCCAAGCGCGCCCTGCGCGTCCTGCCGGGCGCCCTCTACGAGCTCGGTGTCGCCGTGACGGTGTCGCTCAGTGTCGCTCCGCAGCTGGTGCAGAGCGTGCAACGGGTCGCCCGCGCACGGAGGTTGCGGGCGGGCCGGACCAAGGGGGTGCGCGCGCTGCGCAGCATCGTCGTGCCGGTGCTGGAGGACGCCCTGGAGCGTTCGCTGCACCTGGCCGCCGCGATGGACTCGCGCGGCTACGGACGGGCGGGGACGGCCACCCGCCGCTCCCGCCGGACCACGGGCGCCCTGATGCTGCTCGGCATGTGCGGCCTCTGCGCCGGGGTGTACGGCCTGCTGGACGGCACCGCCCCCGCCGTGCTGGGACTTCCCGCGCTGCTGGCGGGGGCCGGGCTCTGTGTGGCGGGCCTGCTGCTCGGTGGCCGCCGGGTGCGGCGCACCACCTACCGGCCGGACCGCTGGCGCGTCGCCGAGTTCGCCGTGGCCGGCTGCGGTGTGGCCGCCGCCGCCCTGCTCTTCGGGACCGTCGGCTACGACGCCACCGACCTCAACCCGTCCCTGTACCCGCTGAGTTGGCCGACCCTGCCACTCGTTCCGGTGGCGGCCCTGCTGCTGGCGGGCGCCGCCGGTGTCGTCGCGCCGCCGCCCGGCCGCCCGCCCGGTTCCACGGCCCTGCCCGCGCCGCGCTCGACCGGTGCGGCCGGTTCGGCTGTTCCGACCGGTCCGGCTGTTGCGACCGGTTCGACCGGTCGAACCGGTCCGACGACGGGCGTGACCGGCACCGACGACCGCACGACCACCGAGGTGACCAAGTGATCCGTTTCGACCAGGTGGGCGTGGTGTACGACGGCGAGGCCGCGCCGGTGCTCCGTGATGTCGACCTGTACGTCCCCGAGGGTGAACTCTGCCTGGTGGTCGGCCGTACCGGTGTCGGCAAGTCCACCCTGCTCGGCGCCGTCAACGGCCTCGTGCCGCACTTCACCGGCGGCACCCTGCGCGGCCGGGTCACCGTCGACGGCCGGGACACCGCGCACCACCCGCCGCGCGAACTGGCCGACGTGGTCGGGGTGGTGGGACAGGACCCGTCGGCCGGCTTCGTCACCGACACGGTGGAGGAGGAACTCGCCTACGCGATGGAGCAGTTGGCCGTCCCGCCGAAGGTGATGCGCAAGCGGGTGGAGGAGACCCTCGATCTGCTCGGTCTGGCCGACCTGCGCCACCGCGCGCTCCACGAGCTCTCCGGCGGCCAGCAGCAGCGGGTCGCCATCGGTTCGGTGCTGACCGCCCACCCGCGCGTCCTGGTCCTGGACGAGCCGACCTCCGCGCTCGACCCGACCGCGGCCGAGGAGGTGCTCGCGGCCGTCACCCGGCTGGTCCACGACCTCGGGGTGACGGTGCTGCTCGCCGAGCACCGCCTGGAGCGCGTCGTCCAGTACGCCGACCGGATCGCCTACCTGCCGGGTGACGGCACCGTCGTGCACGGCCCGCCCGCCGAGGTCTTCCGGAACACCGTGATCGCCCCGCCCGTCGTCGAACTCGGCCGGCTGGCGGGCTGGCAGCCGCTGCCGCTCTCGGTGCGCGACGCGCGCCGGGCCGCCGCGCCGCTGCGGGAACGGCTCACCGGGGTCCCCGTCCCGGCGCCGCGGCGGCCGTCGCCGCCGGGGGAGCCGGTGTCGGGCGAGCGGGTGTCGGGCGAGTCGGTGCTGCGCGCCGAGCGGATCGTGGTGCGGTACGGCCAGGTGGCCGCCGTGCGCGAGGTCGGACTCGACCTGCGGGCCGGGGAGGTGACGGCGCTGATGGGCCGCAACGGCTCCGGCAAGTCCTCCCTGCTCTGGGCCCTCCAGGGCTCCGGCCCGCGCCAGGGCGGGAACGTGCGGGTGACCGGGACGGACGGGAAGGCGGCCGAGGACCCCAAGCAGGTGTCCGCGAGCCGGGCCAGGCGGCTGGTGGGGCTCGTCCCGCAGACCCCCACCGACCTGCTCTACCTGGAGTCCGTGGCGCAGGAGCTGGCCCAGAGCGACCTGGAGTCGGGCGAGGGCCGGGAGCGCGGCCGGAGAGGGGAGTCCGGGCCCACGGCCCGGCAGATCCTCGACCGTCTCGCCCCCGGCATCCCGGACGGCACCCACCCCCGCGACCTCTCCGAGGGCCAGAAGCTGGCTCTGGTCCTGGCGATCCAACTCGCCGCCGCCCCGAGGGTGGTGCTGCTGGACGAACCCACCCGCGGGCTCGACTACCACGCCAAGGAGGCGCTCGTCGGCATCGTCGACGCCCTGGCCGCCGAAGGCCGCACGGTCGTGGTCTCCACGCACGACGTCGAGTTCGTCGCCGCCGCCGCCGACCGCGTGGTGGTGATGGCGGAGGGCGAGGTGGTCGCGGACGGTCCCACCGCCGACGTCATCGTCGCCTCGCCCACCTTCGCGCCGCAGACCGCCAAGATCCTGTCCCCGCTCGGTTATCTGACGGTCGCTCAAGTGGCTCGTGCGCTGCAGCCCGCGGAGGCGACCCGATGACCGCCGTGCGCGTCCCCGGCCGGGCCCGCGTGGTCATCGCCCTGGCCGCCTTCATCGGCCTGGTGGCCTTCACCTGGCCGTTCGTCGTCGCCCCCGGCAAGTTCGGCTCCAACTACGCCCCGCCGCTGATCTTCGGCGCCCTGCTCGTCCTGGTCCTCGCCGTGGTGATCGCGGAGATCGCCTCCGGCGGCATCGACGCCAAGGCCCTCGCCATGCTCGGCGTCCTGTCCGCCGTCAACGCCGGACTCCGGCCCCTCGGCGCCGGTACCGCCGGGGTCGAGACGGTCTTCTTCCTCCTCGTGCTCGCCGGGCGGGTCTTCGGCCCCGGGTTCGGCTTCACGCTGGGCTGCACCTCCCTCTTCGCCTCCGCCCTGATCACCGGCGGTGTCGGCCCCTGGATGCCGTACCAGATGTTCGGCTGCGCCTTCGTCGGCCTGCTCGCCGGGTTGCTGCCGCGCCTGCGGCGGCGTTGGGAGGTGCCGATGCTGGCCGTCTACGGGGCGTTCTCCGGCTACCTGTTCGGCTTCCTGCTCAATCTCTCGTTCTGGCCCTTCTCCACCGACCCGAACAGCTCCATCGCCTACCTCCCCGGTCTGCCCTTCACCGAGCAGTGGCACCGCTACCTGCTCTTCGACCTGGCCACCTCGCTCGGCTGGGACACCGGCCGTGCCGTCACCACCTTCACCGCCGTCCTCGTCGTCGGCCCCGCCGTGCTCACCGTCTTCCGCCGGGCCGCCCGGCGCGCCAACTTCGAGCCCACCGTGCGCTTCGAGGGGCCCGACGGACCGGGGCACGCCACGGCCGGCGCCACCGCGCGGCCTGCGGGAACGGCGCTCCTCTGAATGCTCCTCCGAATCCGGAAAGGTCCATCACGATGCCGAAGGCCGGCAAGCCCCGGACGGTGACACTGCACGGTGTCCAGGTCGTCGTCCTCTCCCCCGAGCAGTACGACGGGCTGGAGGCCAACCGCCGCCAGCTCGGGGGGCTTCGGACCCAGGTCTCCCGGATGAAGCAGGAACTGCACCGGGGCCGCGGACTGCTGAGCGAGGCGGAACAGGTGCTCGCGAGGCTCCCCGCGGATCTGCTCGAAGGTCTGGACGGCGGGACGGCTCCGGGCCGGGGAGTGCCGGAGCTGCTCGGTGACATCCGCGCCGCCCTGCCGACCGCAACCGCTCCTGTTGCCGGTTCCGGTCCTCCGCAGGAGTAGGGGTCCGCGCCCGGGGCCTCCCGGCCGGTGCGGACGGTGTGTCCGATCCGGCCGGGAGGCCCCTGCCCCGTCTGTGTGTCCGAGGGTGCGGCGTGTTCGAGGGTGCTAGCCGACGGTCCAGCGCTGGAGCGCCGAGTCGGTGTCCGGCTGCTGGGTGACGAGGGCTCCGTCGGTGGTGGAGGCGGTGGTGAGGAGGAGCCCGCTGCTCTTGGAGATGATCTTGTAGCCGCCGCCGGTGGTGGGGGTCAGGGTCCAGCGCTGGTTGGCTCCGGTGGTGCAGGTCCACTGGATGACGGCCGTGCCGGCGGTGGTGGATCCGCCGTTGACGTCCATGCAGAGGCCGGACTCCGCGTTGGCGACGCGGTACGTGCCGTCGGCCTGCTGAGTGAAGATCCATTTCTGGTTGGTGCCGGTGCCCGTGGTGTAGGTGATGAGCTGGGTGCCGGGGGTGGTGGAGTGGTTGGGGTCGTCGAGGGCCTTGCCGGAGGCGGTGAGGGTGTGGGTGCCGCCGAGCGCGGCGGTGACGGTCCAGGTGAAGGTGGTGCTGCCGGTGGTGGTTCCGGCGGTGGCGGTGACCGTGGTGGTGTAGACGCCGGCGGTGGTGGGGGTGCCGGTGATCAGTCCGGTTCCGGCGTTGATCGTCAGGCCGGTGGGCAGGCCGTCGGCGCTGTAGCCGAGGGTGCCGGCGCCGCCGGAGTCCGCCTGGATCTGCAGGCTGACGGGGGTGTTGACCTTGGTGGACCGGGCGCCGGGGTCGTTGACGGTGACGATCGCGGGCGCGGGGCCGGTCCGGGTCAGCGTCAGGGTCTGCTCGGCCGCGCCGCGCGTCCCGCCGACCGGGCTGCCCGTGGTGTTGCTCCAGGTGCGGGTCGGCGTGGTCTCGGACGCGCGGGCGGAGTCCGTGGACAGCCCGATCACCAGGCCGCTGTAGCGGTTGACCAGGCGGTACGTTCCGGAGGCGGACCCGTTGCCCGCGGACGTTCCGGGGACGACGAACCACTGCTGCCCGACGCCGGGGCCGCTCGTACCGGCGGCGGTGACGATCGGCTTGGCACCCCACGCGCGGCCCGCCTTCGAGGAGGCATCGACGCCGAGCAGTTTCCCGGTCGAGGCGTTGGTGATCCGGTAGGAGCCGTCGCCGTTGCCGGTGAAGACCCAGGCCTGCAGCGCGGAGGCGGTGGCCGTGGCGACCGAGGTGGTGGCCGAGCTCCCGGGGACCTGGGCGAGGATCCGGCCGTTGCCGCCGGAGATCCGGTAGGCCTTCGTCGGGTCGACCGGGGCCGGGGCGGGTGCGGACGAGCCGATGCTCACGTCCACGTACTCGCCCGAGGCGCCGCCCGAGCAGCCGAAGGCGCAGTAGGTGCGGAAGTTCTTGCCGACGATGCCGGAGCTGGTGCGGTTCGCGCTGTCGAGGAACCAGCGGTACCAGGAGGCGGTGCGGTAGCTGCCGCTGTTGCCGATCGGGTACCACTTCTGGGTGGCCAGATTGTCGGTGGCGTAGTACTGCTGGGGTGCGTTCCCGCTCTGGTCGACGCCCTGCGGCTCGCCGATGTACAGGCCCAGGTACGCGTTGTAGGTGATGTCCATGACGAACAGTGGTGAGGTCGCCGGCATCGTGCCCGCGGCGATCTGCTGGGCCGAGGTGCCGGTGTTCGCCGGGTCGTACTCGCCCGCGACCGGGGTGTAGCCGGTGGCGCTGGAGGCGCCGACCGGCACCATGTTGCTTTCCTTGCCGCCGACTCCGGCCTGGGACCAGGCACCGTCGTACCACTTCTGCCAGCTGGAGGGCGCCATCTTGCCGGAGATCGGCGCCCGGGCCACGTGCTCGTGGAAGGCCTTCCAGCCGCCGTTCTTGTCGACGATGCGCGAGCCGTAGAAGACGTAGAAGTAGCCCGAGGCGGTGTCGACGAACAGGCGCTGGTCGCCGTCGCCGTAGTGGTAGGTCTGGTTGGGGAACTGCGTGGTGTCGCCCCGGACGGTGCTGAACGGCGAGGTGATCACGTGGTCCCTGATGGTCCACGTGCGGCCCTGGTCGGCGGAGACCGCGTAGTCGATGGCGTCGAAGTGGAGGCCGTCGCCGAAGGGTTGCGGGGTGAACTCGTTGTGCACCAGGCCGTACCAGTCACCGGTGTCCGGGTCGACCCAGATGCCCGACAGGTCGCAGAAGTTCTTCTGCGAGTAGCTGGCGCTGCCGACGGCGAAGCTCGACGTGAGGCCGGTGGGGCTGTTGTTGCACCGCCAGGTCGTGTCGTTGTTCCGGTCGCTGGGGTTCGCCGGATTCACCGCGTCGCTGACGGTGCTCGACCGGGAGGCGGTGTCGAAGTCGGTCCCGGTGAAGAAGTCCCAGTACCTGGGCTCCTTGGTGCCGTACAGGGCGGCCGACTGCTGGAACCAGAAGGTGCCGTCCTTGTCGGTGTACGGGACGGCGGGGGTGTCCGTCGGGTGCGGGTACGGGACGGGGGAGCCGACGCTGATCGTGTAGCCGGCGCGGTCGGGGGTCGACGCGGCTGCGGGCGGGGTGGCGGCGGCGCCGGCCCCGAGCAGGGCGGCGGCGAGGGCGGTGGCGAGGATTCTGCGCGGCGGGGATGACACGAGAGCTCCTTGGGGGGACAACGCGCTGGTGGGGGAGGGCCGACCAGGACCGCCGTTCGGGGTTCCGCGTGGGCCGCCGGGTGGCCTGTCGGCACGGCGGCGGTCGGGCGGGGCTACGGCGATCGTCGGCCGTGAACGGGGACGTCCGGCTCCGGGAGCCCGGGGGTCGGGCGAGGAGCGGTGGTCCGGGGGTCATCCGGTGTCCCTCGGACCGATCCGACTCGGACCTGACTGAAGTTGCTTGAAAGATCCCTGACTGAAGTTGCTTGAAAATATGCGTCAGAGAGCAACTGCGATCAAACGGTGGCAGGGGACGTCGCGACTGTCAAGGGCTCGCCCGGTGGCCGCGGGGTGCCGGTCGGGCCGGCCGCCGCACAGGTGCGGGCAGGTCGGTCCGCCGTGCCGACCGGGGCCCGGACGGTGGTCCTCGGGGTGCAACTGGGCGGCCGGACAGGCGGATTGCGCGGTCGGTCGGTCGAGGAGCCCGACGTTCGGGCACATCGGAGCAGGGTCAGTGCCAGGCGTCGTCGTCCTCCGGGGCCGGCCGGACCGGAACGACGGAAGGGTCCTGGAAGATGCCCGCGAGGGCCAGCAGTGCGCCGCCCCGCGCGGCGTTGGAGAGCCCCAGCGTCGAGGCGGCCACGATCACCCGCTCGGTGGTGGGCGCGATCCTGCGCCCGTCCAGGATCTGCTGCGCGGGCTCCACCAGATAGCGGCCGAACACCGCGAAGTACCCGCCGAGAACGATCCTGGGCGGATTGAGGACGTCCACCAGGACGCTGAGCCCGAGGGCGAGGTCCTCGGCGAGACCGGCGAGAGCGGCGAGGGTTCTGGGGTCACCCGCGTCGGCCCGGTCGAGCAGGTCGCCGAGGCGTTCGGCCAGGTCGACGGAGAGGTCGTGCACCCGGTCCGTCGGGTCGGCGGCCGCGTCCAGGAAGGCCTGGAGCCCGACGGCGACCTCCCAGCAGCCGGTCCGCCCGCACGGGCAGGGCCGGTCGAGCCGGTCGAGCTTCATGTGCCCGATCTCCGAGCCGCGCAGCAGTTTGCCGCCGGAGACGCTGGCACCGCCGACGCCGATTCCGCCGGTGACGTAGACGAGTTCGCGGACGTCGCTGCCGGGGGCGGCGAGGTACTCGGCGAGGGCGCCGGATTCGGCGTCGTTCTCGACCAGGACGGGCGGGGCGTCCCGTCCGAGCCGCACGCGCAGCTCCTGGGCCGCCCGTACGCCCCGCCAGCCGAAGTTGGTGGCGACGACGACGCTTCCGGAGGCGGCGTCGACCGATCCCTGGGTGACGAGGGTGACGCCGATCGGGTGCATGTCCCGCTCGGCGACGGCGCTCAGGCAGTCCGCGACGAGGTCGGCGACCTCCGCCAGGGCGGCCCGGGCGGTCAGCGCCGGCACGTCGAGCGCGCGCCGGTCCTCGTGGACGGCTGTGCCGCGCAGATCGAGGGCGAGCACCGTGATGTGGTCGGCACCGATCTCGGCGCCGATGCCGCAGATGCGGCGGCCGTCGAGTTCGACCATGCGGTGCGGCCGGCCGATCGAGCCGGCGCGGTCGAGTTCGCCCTCCCGGACCAGGCCGCGCTCGATCAGGTCGGCGACCAGGACGGAGACCGTCGCCTTGGGCAGACCGGTCGCGGTGGACAGGTGGGTGCGGGACTGCGGGCCGCTGTCCCGCAGGTGCCGCAGCAGCACGCCCAGGTTGGTGCGGCGCAACGAGGCCTTGTCGGCCGCCTCGGGGTGGCCGGCCATGACGGCGGCGGCCCCGGTGGCCGGGGCCGGTGCCGTGCCCGGGTGGGTGCGGCCGGCCGGGCCGGCGCCCGTGCCGGTGGTGCCGCGCTGTCCTGACCGCACGTCGTCTCCTCGTTCCGCTCCGGATCCTGCGCGCAGGGCAGGGCCGATCTTGACCATGTTAGTTGATGCACCGTTCGAAAAAACTTGTCCCGGCACGGTGGCGGGGTGCGGCGCTATGCCCTTTTCGGCCCGTTCTGGAGGCCGGTGGGGCCTGTTCGCAGAACGTTCCGGCGCATCCCTTGACACCGCCATTCTTAATTAACACACTAGCCGAACTAACGATCCGCAGCGTCGGCGGGTCTCCCCACCGCCGTGTCCGGGCCGGGCCCGTCCCGCCCGCGGCAGGCAGAGATGAGGGCCTCCCCCATGAAGTCACGCCCGTTCAGAGCGGCCACCCTCGCCATGGCGCTCACGTCACTGACGGCCTTCGCGGCCGCCTGCGGCTCCGGCGGGTCGGCCGGCCAGGCCTCGGGGCCGGTCACCGTCGAGTTCTGGGGCTGGGCCCCCGGATACGAGAAGTCCGTCGAGCTCTTCAATGCCGCGCACCCAGGCATCAAGGTCACCTACAGCAAGATCTCGCCCGGCGCCAAGGGCGGCTACACCAAGATGCTCAACGCGGTGAAGGCGGGCAACGCTCCCTGCCTGGGATCGGTCGGCTTCGAGACCCTCCCCACCTTCGCCGCCGCCGGCGCCCTCCAGGACGCGACGGAGGCCGCCGCGCCCTACGCGAAGGAGTACGCCCCCTGGGCCTTCGCCCAGTCCGGGGTCGCCGGGCGCACCTTCGGCCTGCCGGTGGACATCGCCCCGATGGCGCTGATCTACCGCAAGGACCTGTTCACCAAGTACGGCATCGCCGCCGCGCCCAGGACGTGGGACGAGTACGCCGCCGATGCGGCGATCATCCACGCGGCCGACCCGAACGCCTACATCGGTTACTTCGGCAACGACGCCTACAACTTCGCGGGTCTCGCCTGGCAGGCGGGCGCCAAGTGGTTCGGCGTCAGCGGTGACAAGTGGACTGTGAACCTCGACGACCCGGCGACCAGGAAGGTCACGGCGTTCTGGCAGGACCTGATCGACAAGAAGCTCGTCAGAACGGTGCCGAGCTTCGACACCGCGCTCTACAAGGGCATGGGGGAGGGCACGATCCTCTCCGACGTCAACGCGGTCTGGGACACCCCGATCCTGGCCGACAGCGTCAAGCAGACCTCCGGCGGCTGGGCCGTCGCCCCGATGCCGGTCTGGGACGCTGCCGCCCCTGCGGCGGGCAACGCGGGCGGCTCCCCCAACGCCGTGCTGAAGGGCTGCAAGCACGTCAAGGAGGCCGTCGAGTTCGCCCACTGGTTCGGCACCGACCAGGCCAGCGTCAGCAACCTGATCAAGGAGACGGGGATCTATCCGGCGGCGCTCTCCGGCCTGGAGAACCCCGCGCTGCACCAGCCGGACCCGTTCTACGGCGGCCAGACGATCTTCGACGTGTTCAAGGAGAGCGCCGCCCGCGTCGACACCGGTTTCCGGTGGGGCCCCGTGATGACCAAGACCTCGGGCGTGCTCGGCGACGGCCTCGGCAAGGCGGGCGCGGGCGGCCTGCGCCTGGACGCCGCGCTGGCCGAGGCCCAGGCGCAGACCGTGGCCGAGATGAAGACCCAGGGCATGGAAATCGGCTGACCATGAGCCCCTCCTCCGTTGTGACCCCGGCGCGCTCGAAGGAGCGCACCGGGGGCACCCCGAAACCGTCCCGGCCCGAGGCCGGCCCTGCTCGGCGGCGCCGGACCGACGGCCGCCGCTGGGCCCCGCTGGGGTTCCTGGCGCCGTTCGGCACGCTGTTCGCCGTCACCTTCCTGGCCCCGATCTGCTACGCCCTGTACGAGAGCCTGTACAAGCTGCACCGCTCCGGGCTGGGGCTCGCTCCCCCCTCCGAGGTCTTCACCGGACTGTCCAACTACACGGACGCGCTGGCCGACCACGCCTTCACCGCCTCGATCGTCCGGGTGGTCCTGATCGGCCTGGTCCAGGTGCCGCTGATGCTGGGCCTGGCCCTGGTCCTGGCCCTGATGCTGGACGCCCGCCGCACCCCGTTCAAGCGGTTCTTCCGGCTGAGCTTCTTCCTGCCGTACGCCGTCCCCGGTGTCATCGGCGGCCTGATGTGGTCCTTCCTCTACCAGCCGGACGTCAGCCCCGTCTCCGCCGCGCTCGGTCACCTCGGGCTGCACGTCGACTTCACCTCCGACACGATGCTGCCGTGGTCCGTCGGCAACATGCTGACCTGGGGCTGGACCGGCTACAACATGATCGTCATCCACTCCGCCCTGAAGGCGATCCCGGGCGAGTTGACCGAGGCGGCGGAGCTGGACGGCTGCACCGGCTGGCGGCTCGCCTGGCACATCAAGATCCCGATGGTCCGGCCGGCCCTGGTGATGACCACCGTGTTCTCCGTCATCGGTATGGCCCAGCTCTACAACGAGCCCGTCATCATGAAGGCCGTCGCCCCCAACCTCGCCGGTGACTGGACGCCGATCATGGCCGCCCAGAACGAGGTCGCGGCGAACAACTACCACGCGGCGGCGACCCGTTCGGTGATCCTCGCGCTGGTGATCTTCGCGCTGTCCTTCGGGTTCATGCGCTTCGTCAACAAGCGTGGAGGAGCACAGTGAAGGCCACCGGCCGGGTCGGCCGGGCCGGAGTGATCGCCGTACTCCTGCTCGCCGCGATCTACTCCCTGCTGCCGGTCTGGTGGCTGGTCGTCTCCGCCACCAAGAGCAGCAGCGACCTGTTCTCCAGCAACGGTTTCTGGTTCGCCGGGCGGATCGAACTGGTGCACAACGTCTCGACCCTGCTCGGTGTCCAGGACGGCGTCTTCGGACGCTGGCTGCTCAACAGCCTGCTCTACGCGGTGGGCGGAGCCGTCGTGGCGACGCTGCTGTCCGCCATGGCAGGCTACGTTCTCGCCAAGTACACCTTCCGGGGCCGCGAGGCCGTGTTCAACACCGTCCTCGGCGCCATCCTCGTCCCGGCCCCGTTGTTCGCGCTGCCGCTCTACCTGATGTTCTCGGCGACCCACGTGGTGAACACCTTCTGGGCGGTCTTCGTCCCCAGCGTCGTCAGCCCGTTCGGCGTCTACCTGGCACGCATCTACGCGGCGGCGGCGGTACCGGACGAGCTCCTGGAGGCGGGCCGGCTCGACGGTGCGGGCGAGTTCCGGATCTTCCGGTCCGTGGCGCTGCGGGTGCTCCAGCCGTCGCTGGTCACCATCTTCCTGTTCCAGTTCGTGACCATCTGGACGAACTACCTGCTGCCGTCGTTGATGCTCGCCAACGACCGTCTGCAGCCGGTCACCGTCGGACTGGTCGCCTGGAAGGAACAGCGCGGCCAGACCGTGCCGTACAACCTGATCATCACGGGCTCGCTGCTCTCCGTCGTCCCGATCGTCGTGATGTTCCTCCTGCTGCAGCGCTACTGGAAGGCCGGTCTGACCTCCGGCAGTGTCAAATAGCCCACCGCCGGAACTCGTAGCCCGCCACCCGACTCACAGAAGGCAGAAGACAGATGAGTGAGCTGCGGCTGACCACGCTGACCCTGCCGACCGCACCGGTCGGCCCCGTCAACCCCCTCCCGCCCCTCTTCGCCGGGGCAGACCTGCACGAGGTCGCCGACGCGAGCCAGGCCGACGACGAGATGCGGCACAACATCGGCTACGGCCGGGTGCCCTCCGTCATGCCGTACCTGATGCAGGACGGCTACACCCGCGAACGGGCACCCGCCGAACACCCGGCCGCGGTACTGGAGAACGCCACCCTGCGGGCGACGTTCCTGCTCGGCGCCGGCGGCCGCCTCTGGTCCCTGGTCCACAAGCCGACCGGACGTGAACTCCTCTTCCGCAACCCGGTGTTCCAGCCCGCCAACCTCGCACTGCGGGGAGCCTGGCTGGCCGGCGGCGTGGAGTGGAACATCGGCACCATCGGCCACGCCCCCACCACCTGCGAACCCCTGCACGCCGCGCGCGTGCTGCGCCCGGACGGTACCCCGGTGCTGCGGATGTGGGAGTACGAGCGCATCCGCGGCGTCGTCCACCAGATCGACGCGTGCCTGCCGGAGGACTCCCGGGTCCTGCTCGTCCACGTCCGCATCACCAACCCGCGCGACACGGCGGTACCGATGTACTGGTGGTCGAACATCGCGGTACCCGAGGCACCGGACGTCCGGGTGCTGTCCCCGGCGGACGCGGCGTGGCAGTTCTCCTACGACCGCCGCGTGCGGCGCGTCGCACTCCCCGCCCCCGACGGCACCGACCTGACCCGCACCACGCGGTCCCGGGACGCGGCCGACTACTTCTTCGACATCCCCGACGGCCGCCGACGCTGGATCGCCGCGCTCGACGCCGGCGGCCGGGGCCTGGTCCAGGCGTCGACGGACCGACTGCGCGGCCGCAAGCTGTTCCTCTGGGGACAGGGCGAGGGGGGACGGCACTGGCAGGACTGGCTGTCCGAGCCGGGCAGCTCCTACCTGGAGATCCAGGCCGGCCTGGCCCGCACCCAGCTCGAACACGTGCGGATGCCCGCCGGAGCGCGATGGTCCTGGACGGAGGCCTACGGACTCCTGGAGGCCGACCCCGGCGCGGTCCACGGCGAGGACTGGGCCGCGGCGTGCGAGGCGGCCCGCGACGGCGTCGACGCACTCGTGCCGGCGAGCGTACTGGAGGCCGAACTCGCCTCGGCCGACGCCTTGTCGGACCAGGAACCGATCGAGATCCTGGCGACCGGGTCCGGCTGGGGCGCCCTGGAGCGCCACCGTCGGACCCACGCCGGCGAACCCGCCCTGGAGGTGTCCGGCACCCCCTTCCCGGACTCGACGCTCGGTCCCGAACAGGAGCCGTGGCTGGAACTCCTCGAGCACGGGCGCCTCTCCCCGGCCGCGCCGGCGCAGGCACCGGTCTCCTACCAGGTCGACCCCGCCTGGGAGGAGGCGCTCGGGAAGGCCGACGGCTGGCTCGCCCAGCTGCACCTCGGAGTCCTGCGCGCCTACGCGGGTGACCTGGACGGCGCCCGCAGGAGCTGGTCGCGCTCGGTCGGGAGCCGGCCCACCGCCTGGGCCTGGCGCAACCTCGCCGTCCTCGCCGACCGTGTCGGCGACCTCACCGAAGCGGCCCGCGCCTACCGCGAGGCCCTCCGCCTGGAACCCGCCCTGCTGCCACTGGCCCTGGAGGCGGCCGGGGTCCTGCTGCGCGCCGGAGCGCCGCAGGAGGTCCTGTCGCTGCTCGCCGCCCTGCCCCCGGCCCACCGCTCCCTGGGCCGGGTCCGCTGGGCCGAGGCCCGCGCCGCACTCGACTGCGGCGACACCGGGCGCTGCGGCCGAATCCTGCAGGAGGGCATCGAACTGGCCGACGTGCGCGAAGGCGAAGGCACCCTGCACGAACTGTGGTTCGCCCACCAGCGCGCGATCCGCGGTGCCGAGCCCGCCGCCCCGCTGCCGCGGGCGTACGACTTCCGGATGCTCGCCGCGGGCTGAGCGGCGCCGACACGGCTCCGGTCCCCCGGAGCCGAACCCGGTCGCGGGCCACCGGCAGCGGACGACCCGCCGGCCACCGTGATCCGACCCGTACGCCGACGACGCACGGGGCGGCCGTACCCGGCCGCCCCGCGCGTTCTCGGCTCCCGGCGCGCGGCAACCAGGAGCCGACCGGTGCCGGCCGAGCCGGCGGCACTTCACCGCCCCCCTCGTGGCCGGAATTTCTGTTATGCCAATTGACACAGCATCAAACCGACTCCTACGCTCCCGGTCATGGAGGAACAACCCGTACGCCGCGGGCGGCCGCGCAAGGACCCGGAACGGCTGGCGCGCTGGACTCCGCCGGACGGCTGGTCACGGCTGGTCGCGTGGATCTCGCCGGAGGAGAAGAAGGCGCTCAAGCACGTCGCCGTGGATGCCGGTGTCTCGGTCGCCGACCTGGTGCGGGCTCTGGCGAGCGGGCTGGCCGCGGGGGCGATCACGCACGAGGAACTGGTCGGGCAGGTCAGGAGAGGCAGGCAGGTCATGGAGAAGATCCCCACGCTGTTCGAGCGCGACGGCGACTTCCGGGTGGTGGACCGTCCGCGGGCCGAGTGCGCCTGGGTGTTCGCCGGGGAGGGCGCGCCGACGGAGAAGCTGGACGGCACCAATGTGCGGCTGACCGTCCGCGGCGGCCACCTGGTGCGGGTGGAGAAGCGGCGCAACCCGAGCAAGGAGCAGAAGAAGCGGGGCATCGTCGACGGCTGGTACGTCGACACCGACCCGAACGGTCCCGAGGACCGGTGGATCCTGACCGCGGCCGGCAACACCGAGGTGACCGCCTGGCCGGACGGCGAGCACGCCTGCGAGGCCCTCGGCCCGCGGATCCAGGGCAACCCGCTCGAGCTGGACGACCACCTGTGCGTGCCGTTCGACCTGGCGGCGCCGGTGTACACCGCCGTGCCGCGCAGCTACGACGGTCTGCGGGAGTTCCTCGCGGCGCTGGAGAGCCGCTACGCCCCGGGGACCCTGGCGGAGGGCATCGTGTTCCACCACCCCGACGGCCGCCGGGCCAAGATCAAGCGCAAGGACTTCCCCGCGGCGGCCCGGGTCTCCGCCCCCGGTGGGGCCGGCGGCGACCGGCGGTGACCGGCTGGGGCGTCGGGCACCGCCGGGCGGCCGCCTATTTGACGGAACCGGCGGTGAGGCCGGAGACGACGTGCCGCTCGATGAGGGCGAACAGCACCACCACCGGCACGATCGCGAGCACCGAGCCGGCGAACAGGAAGTTCCACTGGACGGTGTAGTTGCCGATGAAGCTGTTGATGCCGACGGTCAGGGGCTGGCTGTCGGAGCGGGTGGAGAGCGTGAGGCCCATCACGAACTCGTTCCAGGCGGAGATGAAGGTGAAGACGACCGCGGTGACGATGCCGGGCCTCGCCAGCGGCAGCACCACCTTCCGCAGCGTGCCGAACCGGCTCAGCCCGTCGAGCATCGCCGCCTCCTCCAGCGCCACCGGGATGGAGCCGATGTAGGCGGTGAGGATCCAGACGGTGAAGGCGAGGTTGAACGCGGCGTTGCAGAGGATCAGCGTCCACACCGAGTTGAGCATGTCGAGCTGGTGGAACTCGCGGTAGAGCCCGACCAGCAGCGCCGTCGGCTGGAACATCTGGGTGACCAGGACGAGCAGCAGGAACAGCTTGCGGCCGCGGAAGCGGGTGCGGGCGGTGCAGTACGCGGCCGGCAGCGCCACCGCGAGGGCCAGCAGGGTGGAGCCGCCGGCCACCAGCAGGGTGACCCGGAGGTTGGTGCCGAGGGTGGAGTCCCGCCACACGTCGACCAGGTTGGACCAGGCGAAGTGGCTGGGCAGGTAGCCGGCGTCGCGCAGTTCGTCGGCCGGCCGGACGGCGGTGACGACCATCTCCAGGTACGGCAGCAGGAACAGCGCGGCCAGCCCCCAGGCGACGGCGGTGACGACGAGGGTGCGGGGGCGGATCGGCTCGCGCCGGGCCCGGACCGTGACATGACGGGGCATCAGTTCTCCTCCTGGTTCCACCGGCTGACCCTGAGGAAGAGGAGGACCATCAGGACGACCAGGGCGAAGTTGACGACGGACATCGCGGCGGACTCGCCGATGTCGGTGTTCTTCAACTGGTACATGAACACCGTCGTGGTGGCGGTGTCGCTGTTGGGCCCGCCCTGGGTCATGCCCCAGATCACGGGGAAGGAGTTGAAGACGTTGATCAGGTTGATCACCAGGCCGACCAGGAAGGCCGGCCGCAGCAGCGGCAGCGTGATCCGCAGATAGGTCTGGAACGCGGTGGCGCCGTCCACCCTGGCCGCCTCGTGCAGTTCGGCCGGGACGGTCTGGAGGCCGGCGAGCAGGGTGTAGGTGGTGAAGGGCAGCGAGACGAAGACCGCCACCAGCATCATCCAGGGCCAGGCGGTGTCCGGGTCGCCGAGCCAGTCCCGGGGGCCGTCGATCAGCCCCAGGTCGGCGAGCAGCGTGTTGAGCACCCCGGAGGTCCGGTTGAGCATCCACTTGAAGCCGATGGAGGTCATCAGCACGGACGCCGCCCAGGGAGCGATCAGCGCCCAGCGGGTGAAGCGGCGCCCGGGGAAGCGCTGGTCGAAGAGCTGGGCGAGGGCCAGCGAGACGAGCATGGTGAGGCCGACCACGGCCAGCGTCCAGACCACGGTGTGCACGAGCACCCGGCCGAGGTCGGGCTCGTCGAAGAGCTTGCGGTACTTGTCGAGTCCGGCCGAACCGCGGACGAAGCCGCTGGTGCTGATCCGCAGGAAGGAGGTGCGGACCATCTCGTAGACCGGCCACAGGACCACCAGGACGATCAGCAGGACGGCCGGGCCGATCCACGGCAGTGGACCGAGCCGGGCGGCGAGGGAGCGGGCGGGCGGGCGCCGACCGGCCCTGCGGCCTTGTGGGGAAGCTGACTTGAGGGACACGAGGGTGCCTTCCGGGCGTGTGGGCCCCGCCGGCCGGGCGGCGCGCGGGAGGGCGCGCGCCGCCCGGCGGGTGCGGCGGGAACCGCGGGTGCGGCAGATGCGCTGCCGTGGAACCTGGGGAGCGGGCGGACTACTTGCCTGCGACCGCGGCCTGGGCCTTCTTCTGCAGGTCGCCCAGGACCTTCGCGGGGTCGTCGGCGACGGCGGAGCCGATGCCCTTCTTGAGCTCGGCGGAGACCGCGTCCCAGGCGGTGTCGCCCAGAGGGTAGAAGGCGGCGCCGGGCAGCAGGGCGAAGAAGGGCTCGAGGTCCTTGTGCTTGCCGCCCGTGCTCATCTCCTTCAGGGTGTCCTGGGTGACGGGCATCAGGTTGTAGGTCTCGACGAACTTGAGGGTGTTCTCCTTCGCGTACGCGAAGTCGAGGAAGGTCCTGATCTGCGCCGCGTGGCCGTTCTTCTTGAACGCCATGGTCCAGTCCGCCACGCCCAGGGTGGACTTGAGGGGCCCGTTCTTGCCGGGGATGGGCGCCACGCCGTAGTCGACCTTGCCCTCGGTGGCCATGGAGATCAGCGAGGGGTGGCCGTTGAGCATGGCGGTCTTGCCGGCGGCGAAGTCGGCGAAGGCGGTCTTGCGGTCGGTGGTGGCCGGGTTGGCGTACGTCAGGCCCGGCTGCACGAGGTCGGCCTTCAGCCAGCTGAAGGTGCCGACGTTGGCCGGGCTGTCGATGGTGTAGGCGCCGCTGCGGTCGGTGTGGCCGCCGCCGTTGCCGAGCTCCCAGATCATGCTTTCGCCCTGGGCCTCCTCCGGTCCCAGCGGCAGGGCGTAGGGGACGACGCCCGGCACCTTCGCCTTGATCTTCTCGGCGTCGGCCTTGAGTTCGTCCCAGGTGGTGGGGGGCTGGGCGATGCCGGCCTGCTGGAACAGGGCCTTGTTGTAGAAGAAGGCGCGGGCGGAGGAGACGAACGGGATGCCGTACTGGGTGTCCTTGACCTTGCCGGCGTCGGCGAAGGTGGCGATCAGATTGGCCCTGGTCGCGGTGGAGAGCACGTCCTCGGCCTTGTAGAGGAGGTCGTCCGCGACCTTGTCGGCGTAGCCGCCGGTCTGCAGGACGTCGGGGACGTTCCCGCTCTGGATCATGGTCTTGACCTGGCTGTCGATGTCGTTCCAGTTGATGACCTGGACGTCGACCTTGATGTCCGGGTGGGCCGCGGTGAAGGCGGCGGCGACGCCGTCCCAGTAGCCCTTGGAGCTGTTGGAGGCCTTGTCGCCGTAGTCGGCCGCGACCAGCTTGAGGGTGACGTTCCCGCCGTCGGAGCCGCTGGATCCGCCGCTGCCGCACGCGGTGAGCGTCAGCGCCGCGGTGGCGCACAACAGGGGGATGCCGAGGAGCCGCTTGTTCATGGCCGTGTACCGCCTTCGTCCTGCGAACCCGGGCCCGGGGGCGGGGGTTCGTTCCTGGGAGTGCAGAAGCCGAGCACCGCACCGGTGCGTCGCGGGGGCTGGGGGAGGCCGCCGCTCGGTGCACCTGCCGGCTGTCGAACGGGCCGCAACGGCCATGGCTGCTTGATTGTGCTTGAAGACAGCCAGGTTTGCGCAAATGTGAAGTGCCCGTTGCTCACGGAAGTATTCACGAGGGGCGCCGGGCGGTCTAGTTGCTGTTACCGGACCGTTGCGGACGTGCCGCCTGCCGGACGGTTCGCCCGCTCCCGGCGGACAGCTCCGACGATCCGTCAGATCTGTTGTTCTGCCTGGTCGGAGCGATCGAACGGGCTCGGGGTCCGGTCGGCGGGGGATCGCGTCGACCGCTGGGCGCAGGGCCCGGCGCGGGCCGGCGGGCGGGCCGTGGAGTGCGGCGCGGCCCTCTGCTCAATTTTGTTTGCAAGGGGTGCAAAAGCACGGGGCGTGCACGTCGGCATGTGCGATCTTGGAATGCGCTCGCGGACATGCGGTCCCGGGCGTGCGCGCCCCGGACGTGTGCATCCCGGTCGTGTGCACCCCGGTCGTGCACGAAGCCCCCGGCGATTCGGCCGAGGGCGGTCGCGGGTCCGGGCCGGGGGCCGACGGGATCGGAGCGGGCGGGGTGGGGATACGGGGCCGGGGGCCGGGGCCGGCCGGGTCCGGACGGTCGCCCGGGGTCAGGCGCGGAGCACCCGCACGCCGCAACCGGTGACGGCCTTCTCCTGCGCGCCGGTCAGCCCGTCGTCGGTGACCAGGTCGTGGATGTCCGTCAGCGGGCAGATCGCGGCGAAGGTCACCAGCCCGACCTTGCTGCTGTCCGCCAGGACGACGCCGCGCGCGGCGCTGCGCAGGAAGGCCTGGTCGGTGTGGGCCTCCATCTCGTCGTGCGTGGTGCAGCCCTCGCCGGCGGTGAGGCCGTCGACGCCGATGAACGCGACGTCCAGGTGGTACTGCGAGAGCATCCGCTCGGCGGCCGGCCCGACCAGCTCGTAGCTGGCCGACCGCGCGATGCCCCCGACCACCACCAGGCGGATCTCCGGCCTGACGATCAGGTCGGCGGCGATGTTGACCGCGTTGGTCACGATGGTGACCCCGCCGCGCTCGGCGAGCACCCGGGCGAGCTCGCTGGTGGTCGTGCCGCCGGTCAGGCCGACCACGGCGCCCTCCGGCACCAGGCGTTCGGCGGCCAGGGCGATCCGGCGCTTCTCGGCCTGCCGCTTGCCGTGCCGGTGCCGCAGCGGAAGCTCCAGATTGACGGTGCCGGTCACGGCGCCGCCGCGGGTGCGGTGCAGCAGGCCCTGGTCGTGCAGCTCCTGGAGGTCGCGGCGGACCGTCGCGGTGGAGACGCCCAGCAGCTCCGCCAGCGCGTGCACGTCGGCGCTCCCCGCTTCGGTGACATGAGCGAGGATCTTGGCGGTCCGGTCAGCTTTGAGCATGTCGGGGAGTCTAGACGAGGCTTGGTCCGTACCGCAGCGGCGCCTCGGGGGAGCGGAGAACGGGGCTTCGGTGCTGGCAGGGCGGCAGGTATCCGACAAGTCGGCCCTGGGGGCAAGATGCTCGGAACTGATTAAAGTACCCGGTACAGCGAACAAATTCGATCGACGCGCGCTGCCGACCGCCGCCCGTTGCCACGATCAGACCGGTGGGGCGGGAGGGTGGTGGACCGCGTCCTCTTCCCGGAGGTGACCGCGTGACCGCGGACCGACTCGCACTGTCCGGCGCCCGGCTGGTCCTGCCCGGCGGCGTCGTCGAGAACGGCCGGCTCTCGATCGGGGGGACGGCCATCGTCGGCCTGGGCGGCACCGCCACCCCCGGCGACCTCGACCTGACCGGGTACACCGTGGTGCCCGGCTTCGTCGACCTGCACGTCCACGGCGGCGGCG